>CAYXKS010000019.1:4645-23711 GCA_964465725.1 uncultured Bacteroides sp.
ATGGGCTGGTCAGCGCACGGAATCTTCCGGAGGGCGGGGCGTGTTTTGAGATTCGGTTTTATTCCCATTCTTCACCTGGCTGTCACTGAGTTGTCACTTTACTGTTGCATAATTAAAGATAGCGAATAATATGGCAGGGACGATAACGCAAAGCTTTCTCACAGGGCTATATCGTTTCCTGCGGTAAAAGGAGGACTCAGGAAATTGGAGATTTTAAAATGTGAAGGCGTAAGAAAGACATATGGCAGCGGCGGCAGTCAGGTGGTGGCCCTTGATAAGATCGATTTGTCTGTGGAGAAGGGGGAATTCGTGGCGGTTATAGGGGCTTCGGGATCGGGGAAATCTACTTTGCTGCATATTCTTGGCAGTGTGGATAAGCCGACAGAGGGCAAAGTGACGATAGAGGGGACGGATCTTGCGACGCTTAGCGCGAAGCAGGCGGCTGTTTTCCGGCGCAGGAAAGTGGGCATGATCTATCAGTTTTACAACCTGATTCCAACGCTTACCATCCAGAAGAATATTCTCATGCCGCTTTTGCTGGATAAGAAGGTACCGAATCAGGAATACTTTGAACAGATTGTTCAGTCGCTGGGAATTGCGGACAAGCTGGAAGCCATGCCGAATCAACTGTCAGGCGGGCAGCAGCAGAGGGCGGCCATTGCCCGGTCTTTGATTTATCGCCCGGCACTGCTTCTGGCGGATGAGCCGACCGGAAATCTGGACCAGAAGAATTCCAGGGAAATCATCGACATGCTGAAGCTGTCCAACCGAAACCTGGAACAGACCATAGTGCTGATTACCCATGACGAGAAGATCGCGTTGGAGGCAGACCGGATCATAACCATAGAAGACGGCCGCATTCTGAGCGATGAGAAGCGGAGGTGATGGATATGTGGAAAGATTATTCGTCCGGTTATATTAAGAACAACCGCGCGTCCGGAATCTCTGTAATGATAGCGGCTTTTATTTCCGCGCTGCTTCTGTCTCTTCTCGGCAGTCTGTTCTACAATATGTGGTACTATGAGGTCTGGCAGCTCAAGGAGGAAGAAGGCGACTGGCAGGGACGGATCATCGGAGAGATAACGTCGGAGGACTTGTCGCTTATAGAGAATCATGCCAATGTAGATAAAGTAGTCATTAAAGACGAATTGCCTGATGGACATCAGAAGGCAGAGGAAATCAATGCGACTGACAAGGATCAGAGGGCAGAGGAAATCAATGCATCTGACAGAAATCAAAAATCAGAATATACCAATGTGTCTGACAGGAATCAGGAAGCAGAAAATATCAATGCGTCTGACGGGCAGCAGATCGTAGTAGATGTCTACTTCAAAAATATGCGCAGTATTTTTAAAGATCTTCCTCAAATCGCCGATTTGGCAGGGCTTCCGATGGAATCTGTCAGTTATCATTATGCGCTTTTAAATCTTTATTTAATCCGTGATGCATCGGATACGGCGTTGCGCTGGGTATTTCCGTTCATATTAGTTGTTACGCTTGTGGCGTGTCTGTCTTTGGTTATGGTCATTCACAACGCCTTTGCGGTATCGATGAATGCCCGGATTCATCAGTTTGGTATTTTATCAAGTATCGGGGCCACGCCGGGGCAGATTCGGACTTGCCTGCTGCAGGAGGCTTTTATGCTGTGTGCCGTGCCGATTGTGGCGGGGAGCCTGCTGGGGATCGTGATTTGTATGGGAATGATAGAGGCGGTTAATATACTTATGGCCGATGTGGCCGGACGGCTGGCACTGCCTTTTTGCTACCATCCGCTGCTTCTGTGCCTGTCCCTGCTGGCAGCGGTCTTTACCATTGGGCTTTCGGCATGGATTCCCGCCCGTAAAATGAGCAGGCTGACGCCTCTGGAGGCAATCAGGAATACTGGTGAGCTGCAGCTGAAAAAGAAGAAAAATTCCCGTATTTTGTCCAGATTGTTCGGAGTGGAGGGGGAACTGGCCGGCAATGCATTGAAAGCGCAGAGAAAAGCCATGCGTACCGCTACACTGTCACTCGTTTTTTCTTTTTTGGCGTTTTCGTTTATGATGTGCTTCCTCACGATCACGATTGTGAGCCAGAGAGAGACCTATTTCGCCAGATATCAGGATGTCTGGGATGTGATGGTGACAGTAAAGGACGTGGCGATAGATGCCTTTGAGCAGACAGAGCCTGTACAACAGTTACCCGGTGTGCTAAGCAGTGTGGTCTATCAGAAGGCGGAAGCCAAAAGAATGGTTGCCGGGGAAGAGATCAGTGATGAGATGAGAGCGATCGGCGGATTCGAAAATGCTCCGGAGCAGTATGTGACCGCAGTTTCCGATGGGTGGCTGGTGAATGCACCGTTGGTTATTTTGGATGATGCAGGTTTTCTGGAATATTGTGGACAGATTGGGGTTGAGCCACGTCTGGATGGTGCAGTAATCCTGAACCAGACTATGGATATCACAGATCCGAATTTCAGGCAGAGACGCAGGCTGCCCTACCTGACGGAAAACAGCCGCACTACCACTCTCAGACAGAGTGGACAGGAGGAGACTGGGGTGGAAATTCCGGTGACCGCCTATACCACGCGGACGCCCGTGTTGCGGGAAGAGTACGGCACGCTGGATTTTTACGAATTGGTTCATTTTATCCCGTTGTCCCTCTGGAGGGAAATCAAAGGGCAGATCGGTGGTACGGAAGAGGACATTTACATTCGGATTCTGGCAGAAGACAGAGCGTCATCGGAAGAACTGGACGGGATAGAAAAAGAGGCTTCGCAGCTTCTTGGTCAGACGTTCAGGATAGAGACTGAAAACCGTCTTCAGGAGGTGGAGGACAACGACAGGATGTTTGATGGAATGAAGATCGTGCTCAGCATATTTTGTACTTTGCTTGCAGTTATCGGCATCGGCAATGTTTTTTCCAATACGCTTGGATTCGTGCGGCAGAGAAGGAGAGAATTCGCCCGCTATCTGTCTGTGGGACTCACGCCCGGCGGCATGAAGAAAATATTCTGTGTGGAGGCCCTTGTGATTGCGGGGCGGCCTGTGCTGATTACGCTGCCGGTCACTGCGACTGCGGCCATCTTTTTCATCAAGGCAAGCTACCTTAATCCTATGCTCTTTTTAAGAGAGATGCCGGTGGTTCCGATTCTGATATTTATTCTGGCGATCTTCGGATTTGTGGCATTGGCGTATTATCTTGGTGCCAGGCGTGTGCTTGGAAGCAGTCTGACGGATGCCCTTGGGGATGATACGGTGCTGTGAAAAAGTAACAGTTCAGACTCCAATGCCATTAAGCTTAGAAAATTATGCCAATACACAATGTCAGGTGCGTCCGGATTAACTCAATGCCATTAATTTTTCAGAACAGAAATCAAACCATTAAAAATGACTTTTCCTCTAAAGTCTTACTGGAATTATCCGATACATTTAGTGAAAGTAATTAACTTGAAAGGAGGAATCTCCTATGCGTATAGAGGCTTATACACAGGTACAGCAGTTATATAACACGAAGAAGACTACGAGATTACAGAGTACGGCACATGCATCTGCAACCGACAAGATCCAGATCTCCAGTATCGGTAAAGATATTCAGACCGCTAAGAATGCAGTGGCTGCAGCACCGGATATCAGGGAAGAAATGGTTGCGCCGATCAGGACGGCCGTTGCGAACGGGACATATCAGGTGAGTGCGGAGAGTTTCGCGGAGAAATTAATGCAGAAGTACGAGGAAATCGAAGGTCTGTAGGCACAGTGAAGGAGAGATTGCAACGTGGCAAGTTTAATGGAAGTCTTGATTGATGTTTTAGAGCAGGAAAATCAGGAGTACGAGAAGCTGTTAAGCCTGTCCATGAGGAAAACTTCTGTCATTGTGTCGGAAGACCTCGCAGAACTGACGAAAATCACGGATGAGGAGCAAATCATCGTAAGCAGGATCAATCATCTGGATAATCAGAGAAATGAAGCTGTTAATGATATTGCGAATGTACTTAACAAGGATGTTGACAAACTTAAAATAGTAGATTTGATTAAGATGTTGGCGGCAAGACCCGAAGAACAGGAGAAGCTTGCGGTTGTGTTCGATAAGCTGCGTGTGAGTGTGCGCAGTGTGAAGAGAGTGAATGAGCAGAACCGTGAATTGATTCAGGATGCGTTGCAGCTTGTTCAGTTCAATATGAATGTCCTTCAGGCGATGAATAAGGCTCCTGAGTCTGCGAATTACAACAGGGGCGCCTATAACACCGGCGATGTGATCGGGACGAGTCATATGACTTTTGACGCTAAGCAGTAATTGTTAAGGACGGTAGAGATATGTCATTAATGGGAAGCCTTTGGACGGGCGTATCAGGATTACAAACTTCAAATAACGCGCTGAATACGACAGCGCACAACATGTCTAATTTGGACACCGAAGGGTATACCAGACAGCAGGTATCCCAGGGAACCAGAACTTACGTGACGATTTCGAAGAAGTCACCTAACTGGCAGCAATTCGGTCTCGGTGTCAATTATACCCTGACAAGACAAGAAAGAGATTATTTTTTGGACTTAAACTATCGCCGCGAATCGGGACGAAGTGCTTTTTATGATGTCTCGGCGGGGGCGTTAGAGGAGATAGAGTATATTTTGGGCGAGTCAAACGAGGGACATGAGTTCTCGGAATCTCTCGTGAATTTTTGGACGGCAATACAGGAGCTGAGCAAGGATCCGACCAGTTCGGTGAACCAGAACCTGTTCGTGACGCGCGCATACGAGTTTTCGACGAGGGCGTCGGCGGTATATACCAGCCTGTGCCAATATCAGGACAATCTGAATAAGTCGATTTCCAAGGAAGTAAATAACATTAATAAATATGCACAGGAAATCGAGGAACTTAATGAGAGGATCGTAAAGATCGAGGCAGGTAACGAACGCGCCAACGACCTGCGCGACCGCAGGAATCTGTTGCTTGATAAGCTGGGGCAATTAGGCAATATCAGCTATAGAGAAGATACAACAGGATATGTGAGTGTCAGATTTGAGGAAGTCGACCTTGTTAAAGGCGGTCTGGTAAATGAGATGGAACTGTATACAGATCCCAAGACCGGATTCTATACGCCTTATTGGAAGATGCTGGCGGATAAGACTTACGACAAGGATGGAAATCCGATTGTATCGGAGGAAAATATCCGGAGGGCGCGTGTATTTGATCTGACCAGAGAACTTTCTTCTGAACTGAATACGGATGTCGGTTCCCTGAGATCCATGCTTCTGGCGAGAGGTGACCACAGGGCAACCTATAAGGAGATTAATGATTATCCGCCGGATGCGGATCCGAACGACCCCACACAGAAGCAGGAGGGATGGTATAACCGTAATATTTCACAGTCTCTCATCATGAACGTACAGGCGGAGTTTGACCAGCTGATCAACAAGATGGTGACGAAGGTCAACGGAATCCTGGCTGACGCGGCGGAGAGAGCCGGAGCGGCTGATGTGTCGGATTACATGCGCGATGAGAACGGAGAGCCTTATGAATTGTTTGTGAAGACGATTGAGGGTGACGACTGGACGGTGTCCAACATTACTGTCAATACGATACTCCGTCAGAATCCGTCGCTGCTGACTTTCAGGTTATCGGAGCATTCCGAGGATAATGAGACGATTGAGAAGTTAAAGGAAGCATTTGAAGAGAAGATATATACATTGAATCCCAATGTACAGACGCCGCTCAGCTTTACAGATTATTACAAGAACCTGGTGGCGCAGGTAGCCAACACAGGATCGGTTTTCAGAGGTATGCAGGATAGCCAGACGGTGACTACGGATGCGCTGTTATATGCAAGGGAACAGGTTGTGGGAGTTTCTTCTGACGAAGAGCTGACCAGCATGATCAAATTCCAGAACGCTTATAATGCATCCAGCCGTTACATTAATGTAATCAGTGAGATGCTGGAGCATATCATAACAACATTGGGAAGGTAAGGCAGCGGTGACAGGATCTGAACCGTAACAAGGTAAGAGGTGAGCTTATGGCATCAACATTTTTTGGATTGGAAATTGCGGCATCAGGATTGAGGGCAGCCAATGCGGCGCTCAATACGACGGCTAACAATATAAGTAATGCAAGTACGGAGGGATACAGCCGTCAGGAGGTAAAGCAGGAGGCCATGAATCCGCTTCGTGTGTTCGCTACTTATGGCTGTGCGGGAGCTGGTGTCAATACTCTTGCCATCGAGCGCATCCGCGACCGCTTCTATGATCAGAAATTCCGTGAGAATGAGACGAAATTGGGAGAATTCGACACGAAAGCTTATTACTGTAAGATGATCGAAGAATATCTTACAGATGATGGGAAGACCGGATTTAAATCGATTTTTGATCAGTTTGGCGCGGCGTTGCAGGAAATTACCAAGAATGCCAACAGCGATTCCACCAAGAGCGCTTTTATTTCCACCGCAAAGAGCATGGTGGACTACTTCAATAATATGTACGGAGACTTGCAGAACCTGCAGGCTGACGTTAATGATGAGATCAAAATCCGCATTGACCATATCAATACGATTGCGCAGGATCTGGCGATCGTCAATAAGCAGATTAACCTTATAGAGATTAATGGGTCGATGGCCAATGAGCTGAGAGATAAGCGTGATGCGTTGATTGATGAGCTGTCAGCGATTGTGGATGTAACTGTGAGTGAGGATCCGATCTATGACCAGGCGGGCAACGAGACAGGAGCCAACCGGTGCGTCGTGAGGATTGCGGGCGGTCAGGTTCTGGTAGACCAGAACGAGTACAATCAGCTTGAGTGTATTGCACGGACTTCCGAGGAAAAGGTTAATCAGACAGATGTGGACGGTCTGTATGATATCCGTTGGACACATGGTCCGGAGTTTAGCTTATACAATGCATCTATGAGCGGGGCGCTGAAAGGCCTTATCCAGATGCGCGATGGTAATAATGGAGAATATTTCCAGGGAATGACGACAAGTATCGGCTACTATGGCGATACCAGCAAGGTTACTATAAAGACTTCGGATTCTCATCTGAGCAGCATGATGAAGTGTAATCTGTCGGACACGGGCGGTGTGATTAATATTGGTAACCAGCTGTACAATTATACGGATTGGACTTACGAGGGAGAGGGCGTCTATACCTTTACAATAGACAACCTGGCCAGCGAAGAACGTCTTACTGCATCGAAGAACAATAGTCTGGCAACGGTTGGATACGATATCAGATATCAGGGTGTTCCTTATTATATGGAGCAGATGAATGAGTGGGTTCGTGAGTTCACCAAGAAAGTGAACGATATTTTCACAGCGGGTCTCACGGCGGACGGTGACGATGCAGGGATTCTGTTTACCGCGGAATGGCCAAAGCCGACTGATGAGCACCCGGATACTCAGTATTCGGAAGCCGAGTTGAATGATTCGGCGGGGAACGGTAAAGGCTACTACTACATGACGGCAGGCAACCTGCGGATCGTGGATGACTTGATGAAAAATGCATCTTTGCTGGGAACCAGAGGTAATATTGACGATAAAAATACTGGCGAAACAGAAGTTGATGGTGTAGAGCAATGTGAGCAGGTCAAGAAAGTAATCTCTATGATGAGCGATAAGAACCAGTTCAGCTTCAGGGGAAGAGACGCTGGTGGATTCCTTGAGTGCGTATTATCCGATGCGGCGCTGAATGCGAGCAACGCCAACACTTTCTATGCAACATACCTGAGCCTGGAAGTCAATATCGATAACCAGAGAGTTTCGATCTCCGGCGTGGATGAGGATGAGGAAGCAGTAAGTCTGGTGAAGTACCAGAACTCCTATACGCTGGCATCCAAGATGATTCAGGTTCTGACGGAAGTTTATGACAGATTGATTCTGCAGACCGGCGTCTGATATGTCTTGTAGGCGCCCATATATGGAAACTTTTGCATAGCCGAAAGCGAAATTTTTAATGTTGTTGACTATAAAAGAGCGGAAAGAGTCATGTCGAGTCTAAGAAAAGAGGATGATGAGTTATGAGAATAACGAACAAGATCATGCGGAATAATTCGCTGTATAATATTAATCAGAATAAGATTCTGGAAGATAAGCTGACAAATCAGATGACGAACCAGAGCAAGATCGTAAGGCCGTCAGATGACCCGGTAGTGGCGATCAGAGCGCTTCGTTTAAGAAGTAACGTGGCCAGCGTGACGCAGTATCATGACAAGAATGCTTCCGATGCGGATCAGTGGCTGACATTGACTGCGGATGCGCTTAAGACGATAGACGATGTGCTGAAGAATTTGTACGAGCAGGCGACAGGCGCTGCCAATAAATATGAGACATCAGAAGATTTGAGTATCATTCTGGAGCAGATGAAGTCCCTGACCAATGAGTTCTATGCCAGTGGAAACGTGGATTATGCAGGTCGGTATGTGTTCTCCGGTTTCAGGACTGATACGGCGATTACCTTTTCGGCAGAGGATGAGGCCCGCATGAAAGAGCATCCGGTATCCTACAATATTACGGAGAATATCGGGTATGAGAATATTAGTACGATTAATTATACGGATTTCAGTGTGCTGGATGATGGACTGCCGGCGGGAGCTGCTGCAAATAATGAAAGTTATGAACAGTATGTGACGAACACTACAATGTATCGGTTCCGGCTGGCTTATGATGATGTGGATGCCAAGGCGGCGGATGGGACGACAGACGCAATACCGCATTTGGTGAAAAACGGAGCGGAGATTCCGGCCTCCAATTTTACGTCATATTCGGATGCGGAAGCCGCTTACAAGGCGGTTGCTGATGGCACGGAAAAGGGAATTGCCTATATACCTTCCACCGGTGAGTTGGTATTCAGTGAAGACTATTACAAAGCAAATTTCAAGGAGGGCGACAGTTTCCAGATCACCTACGATAAGTCCAACTGGGCAGAAGGCGACATCAATCCTGTACATCACTTCCCGTGTATAGAGACGCAGGATAGCGGCCAGAAGATTGCCTACAACACTACTTCGGAGAATCAGGACATTTACTATGATGTAGGATTCAATCAAAAGATTCAGGTCAACACTGTGGCGACAGAAGTCTTCACTCATGATGTACAGAGAGATATGGATGATTTCTACCAGCAGAGTTTGAAACAGTTGAAAGATATAGAGACCAGGATTAATGATATCGAGAAGAAAATGAAAGAAGTGCCGGAGGACAGCGCGGCGTATAAGGATCTGGCATTACAGTTGGAGGGAGCTAAGAAAGCAGACTCTTACATTCGTGAGAACATTCAGAAGAAATTCGAGAATCAGATCACGAAATACCAGAAATACCGTGATAACAATGATCTGGCGATTACGAACAATGCTACGAGAGGCAGTCGTCTGGATCTGATCACGCAGAGACTTTCTAACCAGAAAACAACTTTCAAGGAACTGCAGACAGATAACGAGGGTATCGATATCACGCAGGTGGCAGTAGAGCTGACCAGTTCTGAGCTGACCTACCAGGCGGCACTGATGGCTACCGGTAAGATCATGCAGACGAATTTGATGAATTATATTTAATGAGCAGTGAAGCTTACAATATGTGAGAGAGGACGGTTTAAGAAGATGCAGATTACGACAAAAGTGTTCGGAGATATTGCAGTTGACGACGACAAGATCATACATTTTCCGAAGGGCATTATCGGCTTTCCCGATTTGAAGGACTTCGCGCTTATACATGATGAAGAGAAAGGGGCTGGCTCCATTCATTGGCTGCAGTCTGTTCAGGAGCCTGCTTTTGCGATGCCGGTTATGGATCCTTTACGGGTATGTCCCGATTACAATCCTGAGGCGGACGACGAACTGCTCAATAATCTGGGGGAGCTTAAGCCTGAGGAGCTGCTTGTTCTTGTAACTGTAACGATTCCCAAGGATCTGACACAAATGTCAGTTAATTTGAAAGGGCCGATTGTGATCAATGCGGCGGCGAAGAAGGCGATACAGGTTATCGTAGAAGGCGATGATTACCAGGTGAAATTCCCGATTTATGATATTTTAAATAAAAAGAAAGCAGGTGAGTAGATGTTAGCTTTATCCAGAAAAAAGAATGAAGCGCTGGTGATCAATAATAACGTAGAGATCACGGTGTTGGAGATCAAAGGCGAACAGGTGAAGCTGGGCATCACCGCTCCCCGTGAGGTGCCGGTATATCGTAAGGAAGTCTATGAACAGATCCAGGATGCCAATCAGGAAGCTGTCAATGTGGATGGCATTGAGGCTCTGCAGAATCTTCTGGGGTAATCGCTGGAGAACAGAAATTTAATTTTTCAAATTATTACGAAATAAAGATAAAATGAAAGAAGGACTGTCTGGTGGCAGTCCTTTTTAAGTGGCATTGCTCTTGAAATGTTTCGGAATCTGTTGCTTTAAATGAATGTAGTATTCAAAATACGTATCATTTCCGCCAGCCGAATCTCATAGGTATGCAGCCTGGCTACTTTTTCATAGCCATTGATGGCGATTTCAATCCGCTCATCTTCATGAGTCAGATAATATTGTACTTTCTGCTCCAACTCCTCCAGGGATTCATAAGTTTCCAGTTCACGGCCGATTTCGAAATAGTCAGGAATCTCCGCCTGATAATTGGTCAAAAGAAATCCGCCGCAGCCCAGCACATCCCAGATGCGCAGAGAAAGTCCGGTTTCTATTGGCCGCATGGTTATATTCAGATTGATTCTGCTGGCATGAAAAATCCTGGGCATTTCTGTCAGTGTTTTCGCAGGACCCATGCAGCGGACTCCCCGAAGCGATGAGGTGTCACTGCGGGTATAGAGGGTTATTTGAAAATGTTCTGCCAGACGGTTTAAAGTACGTTCCCGTTCCAGCGCTGCCAGTTTTATACCGATATATTGATGAGCGGTCAGATAGCGGTCCGTATCTGTGTAGGTGTCAGAACCTTTATAGAAATCCGGGTCGGCATCGGCTATCTCATGAATCACATGGTCTGTCAGGCTGTCGGCAATAAAATTGCAGCCATAGACTTTCAGCTGTGCCTCCATCAGGCCATCCACGAATCCCTGTGTATGCTGGGAGATATGGGAACGGAGCGAATCGTTATATCTGCATTTTTCTGTATAGAGAGAACCCACGAAACTGACATCGCTTCCGTATTTTGTGTAGTCCGCCTCGGTCATATTCAATATTACATTTTCCCACCGCTTTACGTTTACGGCAAGCGGAAGATAGAAGATCCGCTCCGGGTTGACCGGATGGAAAAGCTGATACTGCGCGCGGTCAAATAAGAAAATCCGGTTCCACTCGTTTTTCAGGGCATTGGAAAAAAGCTCCGGCACAGGGGAATCCACGCTCCAACAAACGTAGGGAACCTTAAAACGGTTGCAGGTGTAGGAGATGGCCGGAAAGAAATTGATACTGAACACGAAGGCGAAGGTGTGCTCCAGAAGCCATTGGGTGACTTTGCCAGCACATTGCTTCGGCGTGACTGTCTTGCTGGTTATCTCCATTTCTTCCGTGTGGACTGTAATCCCAAAGCTGGTGAAAGTCTGTATGATGTCGGGTTCGCAGATGTTATTGTAGCGATAAAATAAAATATCCATAAGGGTCTCCGTTCCTTACGCCGTTAACTATAGATATTGTATTGCTGATATAGATGTTCCATCTCCCGTTCATAGTCTTCCCAGATGTAGACCATATACCGCAGCAGCTGCATACTGACATTATAATCCACTTTTGTCTTATGTTCAATAAGAGAAACGAAGAACAATATATTTTTATCCGAAATTTTTATTCGTTTCACAGTGTCGGAATTCCTTTCCTCAGTGAACATTGGTATGTATCTCTCGGTCACATCCTCGATATCTTCGGCTCTGACGTTTTTCAGGATAGGCATGTCCAGATAATTTCTAAGGAACTGGGAGCATAGCTCTGCATTCCCAAATATGAGCTTGCTGCTGTCATGTGGTTTACTGTTTGATAACCGCTGCTTTTTTTAGAATGCGGATTGGAAGGGAATCAGTAGTTACCTCTAAACAAATGCCGCTTTTTTCCGATATATATATCAAAGATTACGTGGTAACTCTCTATGGTTGTGCCCGGAAGAATAAGCCCTGTATTGTGAAGGACGTCATACGATGGGAGAGCGTACGTTATCATAAGACGATTCTATACAATATACTATCACATGGAGGTGATCGGCAATGGCAATTGAACCATTAAGCAGTGTCATGACATATCAGGCACAGGCGGCTGCAAAACCGCAGACAATAACACCAGTGAACACGGAAGTTCCTGAGGACGGACAGACAGTAAATGTCGATGAGACAACAGCCTCCGTAACCAATGTGCAGGCCGAAGAAGAGAAGGCAGGCAGTGAGGGTAACGGAAGCCAACAGCAACAGGAAAAGATGGATCCGCAGACTCCTGAGACTCCGGAACATCTGAAGAAAATGATTGCAGAGATGAACAGGAAGATCAACAACAGCAATGAAGAAGCTGTGTTCGGCGTTCATGAGAAGACTAACAGAATTATGATCAAGATATTGAATAAGGATACGAAGGAAGTCATCAAGGAATTTCCGCCGGAGAAGACACTCGATATGATTGCCAGTATCTGGGAGATGGCGGGTATCCTTGTAGATGAGAGACGTTAGTATATTGGCGGCTGCGTTTGCCGCTTACTACCGCCAGGTTGATTTATAGCTTTTGTACAGCTTTTGGCGGGGCGGTAAATCGTGTGTGCGGCTGGCAATAGATCAGACAGAATTTTAGGAGGAGACGAAAATGGCTATCAGGATTACGGGTATGTATTCCGGCTTGGATACGGAGAGTATCATCAGTGAGCTTGCTTCTGCGCAGAGCGTTAAGAAGAACAAACTTGTAAAGGCACAGACCAAGCTGAGCTGGAAGCAGGATGCATGGAAAGCCCTGAATACGAAGATTTTTAGTTTTTATACGAATGTGCTGGGTAATATGCGCTTCGAAGGTTCTTATATGAAGAAAGCGACGAAGGTATCCAATTCTAACGCTGTCAGCGTAGTTACGTCGGCGGATGCACCGAATAGCGTGCAGACGATGACGGTGGATAAGCTGGCAAGGCAGGGATCTCTGACGGGAACTCAGCTTACCGTTGATAAGAATGGCAGAAAGGTGACGGGCTCCACGACTTTGGAGCAGTTGGGATTTCAGGGAACTAAAAATGTTGATGGCACCTATAGCGGCGAGGGTTCACTGTCCGTGAAGGTGGGTAATTCAACGGTTGATATCTCTGTCACAAAGGATATGAAGATTTCTGATGTAGTAAAGAAATTGCAGGCTGCCGGAATTAATGCCAGCTTCGATTCGAAGAATCAGAGATTCTATCTGAATGCCAAGAATTCAGGTGCAGCAGCAAACTTTACGATCACGAGTAATGATGCAGGCGGGCAGGATATGCTTTCCGCATTGGGATTGGTAGCTGCCTATGATAAGAATAGTGCCGAGTATAAGGAGTATGAACTTTGGAAAAATTACGGACTTTCTACCAGTCCGATGAGCCAGGAGCGTGCTGACGCAGAGAAGGCGGCACTTAAGAAACTGATTGCTTCCAGGAAGGCAAGCACAGATTCTCTTCTGGCAGCCAACAAAGAATATCAGAAGAGATTGGACGAACTGAGAAAGAGTAACAGTGAGAGCAATAATCCATACGCTGAGGATATGAGTGCGGATGATATCTATGACGCTTTGTATGGGCCGGAGCATGAAATTGTGAAGACTGATGCGGATGGCAATCCGGTACAGACGCCGAAGCTTGACGCGAATGGTAATCCGATACTGGTGCAGAAGACTGATGCAGGCGGTAATCTGGTATATGACGCGTATGGCGACCCGGTTATGGTTCCGGTCATGGAAGACGCTAAGATTAAAGTCAGGGATGGCGGTGCTAAGAAAGCGTTGGACGATGCCAAGGCAAAGCTGGATGAAGTAATGAAGTCAGACACTGCAACCGAGCAGGAACGTTTAGATGCTCAGAAGGCTGTAACAGATGCCCAGGAGGACTTCAACCAGTTAAACGGAAAATACAGTTATGTAAAATCAATAGAAAATCTTGAGAAGGCTATTGATCAGAATAATACAACCATTGCAGCCAACAGGGAATACTATGAAGTGGATGGAAATGGTGATCCGGTTCTTGACGGAGGCGGGAACTTACAGCCTACTCAGAAAGCGAAAGATGAGATCACGACATATTTCAACTCCAAGATACAGGCAGCGATTGAATATATAAATACAGCGGATGCATATCTGGCTCAGCCGGAGGCTGACAGAGAGGCACAGGCATCTCAGTATGCAACCAGTATTGATGGACGGGATGCTGAGATCACTGTAAACGGTGTGACGTACACGAACAGCAAGAACACTTTCGAGATCAACGGTTTAACCATCACAGCACAGCAGGAGACTAAAGCCGGTGAAGAAATCACCCTGACAACCGCAGAAGATACCGAAGGTATCTACGACATGATCAAGAACTTCTTCACCGAGTACAATAAGCTGATCAATGAGATGGATGCATTGTACAACGCAGATTCTTCCAAGGGCTATGAACCGCTCCTTTCCGAGGAAAAGCAAGGCTTGGCGGATTCCGAGATTGAAGAGTGGGAGAAGAAGATCAAAGATTCCCTGCTCCGCAGAGACTCTACTCTGCGTGATGTGACCGATGCCATGAAGACCGTGATGCTGCAGGGAACTACCGTAAATGGCAAGAAGATGTACCTGTCTGATTTCGGTATCAATACGTTGGGATTCTTCAATGCGGCTGACAACGAGAAGGGTGCATATCATATTAATGGCGACAAGGATGACGCTGCTGTAGCGAATGAAGATGATACTCTTCGGGCGATGATTGCGGCGGATCCGACATCTGTTCAGAAGTTCTTTTCAGGTTTGTCAAAGAATCTGTATGATACATTGACTGATAAGATGAAGAGCGTCAAGGATACAAGCAGCGCCTTTACTGTATATAATGATAAGACGATGCAGAAGGAGTATGACGATTATAAGGATAAGATCTCCAAAGAGGAAACGAAACTGAACAACCTGATCGACAGCTGGTATAGTAAGTTCTCAGCGATGGAGACAGCGATGGCGAAACTGCAGTCCAAAAATAATGCTGTATCCAGTATGTTTGGCGGTTGATGTCATACGAAGTATATGGGTATCATTTAATGTGCTGGATTTTGTATTTCCTGCAAAGTCTGTGAAAACATGCAAATTCGATTGAACTGTTATGGGCTGCATGATATTTGAACTATGGCACGTATACGGACAGTGCACTTGTTGCACTGTCCTGCTCATATCTGCCGCTTGACAGGCTGCATGGGCAACTGTATTATAAGAACAAGAACTTTTTATGATACACTCAAGAGTGTATAAGCACGATCAAGGAGGAACAAACTTATGCCACTACAGAATCCTTATGAAGAGTATCAGAGAAATAAAGTGTTGACAGCTACACCGGCAGAATTGACTTTGATGCTGTATGAGGGTGCGATCAAGTTTTGCAATATCGCGATCATGGCAATCGAGAATAACGATATGGAGAAAGCCCATGTCAATATTATGAAGACACAGCGCATTATTGAGGAGTTCCGTAATACACTGGACCGCAAGTATTCGGTAGCGGAAGATTTTGACAGAATATATGTTTATGTGCTCCGGCGTTTGTTTGATGCCAACATTAAGAAGGACAAGGAAATTCTGGAAGAGGTAAACGGACACCTCCGCAGCCTTCGTGATACCTGGAAAGAAGTTATGAAGAAATGCAATAAGGCATAGAGAGGTATATTTATGAACCAGAGCGGTGCACAGATATTATTACAGAGTCTGGAGAAGAAGACACTGTTGCTCGACAGGATGATTCAGCAGAACAGCGTACAGGAAGAAATCCTGAAAGCGGATGATCTGGATATGGATGCTTTTGATGAAGCAATCAATAAACAGGGTTCTTATCTGGAAGAATTAGACAGGCTTGATCAGGGATTTGAAGCAGTATATGACAGAGTGAGGCAGGAATTGATTCAGGATAAAGAGCGCTATCGTGCTGAAATTATACGTATGAAGGAGTTGATCCAGCAGATTACCGACAAGATTGTGACTCTGAACGCAGGAAATATGCGGAATAAGGTTTTAGCGGAGAATCAGTTTAAGAAGAAGAGGATTTCCATAGGTACGGGCGCTTCGAAGAACAGGGCCGCCAGAAATTATTATAACAATATGAACAATCTGAATTATGTGTCACCACAGTTTTATGACAGTAAGAAATAGGAACGGAACGATACGCCATGCGGTTTAAGAAAATTTGCATGGCGTATTTTGGGGTTATGTATCGGATAATTTTTTTTCATTAGCATTTAAACGATGCAAAAAAATATGTATAATATGATAAGAGTTTAATGTTGTTCCGGTGGTTGGATAACCGATACATACAGGCTAATAATATAGAAAAATGAATAAAAACTTATGGACGACAAGGATGAAAGAATAGAGCGAAGTTGAAAAAGAGGGACTGCTTATGATGCCGGACAAGAAAATTGAAAATTTCTGCGAGCTGGAATTTGCTGTATTTTGTATTGAAAATGTTGCCGCAAAGCTCGGTGTGAAGGCTGAACGGGTTTATCAGGCATTTACCAAGAAGAGCGACATCCTGAATGGCTACATCGTGCCGGAATATGATATTCTGCACACCCAGAGCCGAGAATATATTGTAGACGATCTCCTTGATGTGATAAAAGAAAGAGGTGTGCAAATATGATTCTCTATCATGGTTCCTATTTGGAAATAACAGAGCTTTTAAGTTTGTTTTCGTACGGAGAAAGCATTGGGACTTCTGCATTTTGAAGGGAGTGAAATGGTATGAATGCAAATCCGATTTTGCTTCAAAAAAAATATAGCCGTGTCATTGAATGTTTTGCCAGACAGCAGGGTATTTCATTAGATGCAGCACTGGACTTCTTCTATCATTCCGAGACTTATCCTCTGATACGTGATGGTGTTTCGGATATGCATTGCATGAGCGATGCGTACCTGGCAGAAGAATTGCAACAGGAATACCGACAGTTATTTTGAACTCTAAAGGAGCTAATTCGAAACTGGTATCTTATGTTGATACAAAAGGAAAAGAAAAAATATTAGATATCAAAGTCACTACAAGTGATAATGATAGTGCATATAACATAGAAGTTTGAATTAAGTTATGAAGGACTTTGCTATTTGCGGAAAATTTATTCGCAATATAAAAAGTCCTTTTATGTAAGAACATTAATTGACTTTTACACTACATTTTATTATAATGTGTTGTATGAAAGTAAATAAAAAAGAAATCATTGAAGCAAAAATTTTACAGAATCAAGGGATTATACGAGTTGCTGACATTATCGCTGAGGGTATTTCAAAGCAGTACACAATCCGATATTTACAAGATAGAAATTATGTAAGGGTTGCAAAAGGCGTATATCTTGCACCGGATGCGTGGCAGGATGATTTGTATATTATCTCTCTGCAATATAAGAAAATTATCTATTCTCACGATACAGCTTTATATTTGCTCGGATTATCAGAGCGAGAGCCGGTTTGTTTTACTGTTACCGTACCAAGGGGATATAAGGTGGACTATAGAGGGAAAAGTCCTCTGAAAAAGGTGACGGTAGTTGAGGAACGTTATTTCTTGGGCATAGATATTGCTGTTACACCATATGGACACGCAGTTCCATGTTATAACGCAGAGAGAACTTTATGTGATATTTTCAGAACGGATACAGAAATTCAGGAGAAGCAGTTTGCTGTAAAAGAATATTTGAATGGAAAGAAAGACCTGCCAAGGCTTATGGAGTATGCCACGATGTTTCATGTAGAGAAAAAGATCAAACAATATATGGAGGTATTGTTGTGATACATACGTCAATCCAGTTGAAGGCATTAGTAAGGAATAAATCTTATGGAGACAATGCAAAAGCTACAACGTTAATCAGAAACTTTGTTATGGAAAGATTTTTGGAGCGATTGTCTCTTTCAAAATATAGTGGCAATTTAATATTAAAAGGCGGATTACTAATCGCTTCTATGGTAGGAATTGACAATCGGGCAACAATGGATATAGATACTACTTTACGGAATTATACTCTTTCTCCGGAGTATGCAAGAAAAATGATTGAAGATATTATTGCGATTCCCCTACATGATGGAATAAAGTTTGCAGTTAAGGGTGTTGAAAGCATTATGGAGGAAGCAGAATATCCGGGGATTCGTTTCAAATTAGTGGCGGCGCAGGATACCATGAAAACACCTTTGAAAATTGATATTTCCACAGATGATGTGATTACACCAAAGGAAGTAAATTATGAATACAAGCTAATGTTTGAGGAACGCAGCATATCTTTGTTAGCCTATAATCTTGAAACTGTATTGGCAGAAAAGATGGAGACAATAATTTCAAGGGGAACTTTAAATACAAGGATGAGAGATTATTATGATCTCATGATTTTGAATGTTGTTAAATCGGATGTAATAAGTTATGCTGATTTAACAAAAGCACTTGAAGCTACAAGCAAAAAAAGAAAGTCATACGAGCTTTTATCAGATCCGAAGCATATTTTGGAACAGATTAAATGTGATACCGGACTTATAGAACAGTGGGGAATATACCGGCGAAAATACGATTATGCCGCGGATTATAATTGGGAAGATATAGTAGAGAATATTGGACAATTATTTGAGAAGTTGATGTAGATTGCAGAAATCAAGCTTTGGATGTATTGGTAAATTTGCATAATGCTATCAGAATTGAGAAATGGTCAAGGTTGAATTCCTATTTAAGGCTGCTACAATCTTACTGACGGACAGTAGTACAGATCGCTCCGAGGGCCGGAATTATTTCCACAACCGATTGATCACAATAAAAAACTATATAATGAAAGAAAGATGACGACAAAAAGAAGATTTATAAACATGTTGGAACAATAATATATTGAGCTGTAAAGATAACAGTGCGGCCAAAGGCTGAAACATTATAGAATAAGGATTGAACATGGAAGCATACACGGGTTTTGCGCAGGTATATGATACATTTATGGATGAT
>CAYXKS010000020.1:0-23608 GCA_964465725.1 uncultured Bacteroides sp.
ATTTGCCCATAACGTCCCGTGCTTTCTGCTTTTTAGTTAACGACATTAGAAATTTCCTTTTCGGCCTTGTAAAAGCTTCCGTATATGGCTTTTGCAAGAGCCGGAAACAGAAATTTATTATGCCGTTTACTATTGTCCATTATATCTGATAAAAAACTGTCTTGCAAGGCGGACACAGACCTCAATTTCCATCATTTTACCTCTCTGTAAATTCCACGCCCAAACAGCCAGACTGCCAACGCTGCAGTGATCACATCCGAAACAGCCTGTGACAACAGAACGCCTGAATAACCGAACATCCTTGACGCAAGCAGGATCACAGCCATAAATACCACACCCTGCCTGCTGCCGTCAGCTTCAGGGCATAGATAAAGCTGCCGTTCAGCTTCATTGCAGCAGGCGGCAACTCCAGAGGCTGTTAAGATCATTGACTGACCGACAGATCATAGAAAAAATTGGAAAAGGAAGATATCGGCTGATTTCCATCAATAATGATATCTGCAAGTAAATACTATTAAATAGTTTCCTTCCACCTGATAAACTAATCTATGCTCATCAGTTATTCTTCTACTCCATTTTCCAGCCAAATCGTATTTTAATGGTTCTGGTTTTCCAAGCCCTTCAAAAGGATTCCTCTTTATATCTTTAATCAATTCATTGATTCTTTTGACAATCTTTTTGTCCATCTTCTGCCAGTAAAGATAATCCTCCCAGGCATTTTCAGTGAAGAACACATTCATATACTAATCCTCCACTTCAAAACTTACAAGTTTTCCATCCTCAGCTTGTTTCATAGAATCTTTTAACCACTCATAATTTGCCTTACTTTCTCTTATATGAAGATTTTCCATCAGATTATCATATTGTGCCTGAGACATAAGCACCACATTTTCATCGTTTTTTCTCGTAATTATCGCAATATCAGAATCATGTACCACCCGATCACAAACTTCCTTGAAATTGTTCCTCACGTTTGAAAAATTAGTTGCTATCATATAATCACACTCCTTTGAATATATAGTAAACGAAATTTCTAATGCCGTTAACTATAGTATATTCCATATTAATAGAACTGTCAATATTTTGTACAATATTCTGTACTACTATGTATTGCTACTTTTTTCGACACATGATACAATGAGCATTAACGGGAAGAATAAGTTAAATCCTACACAACGGAATAATTGATCCGCTTGGAAAATAAAATTTTAAGAAGGAAATGATAATGGCAAACATTTTATTTTTGGATATAGACGGCGTACTCAAATCAACTATCTCGGTGCAAGCACTCACTATTAAGCTGAAACTCCTGTTCAACTTAATTTAACCGCTGCTTTTCCGGTACTCCCCCGGTGACATCCCGGCCATTCTCTCAAACAACTGATAGAAAAAGCTGGTATTCTCATACCCCACCTGCGCCGCGATCTGTTTCAAAGGAAGCTTCGTCCCAAGAAGCAGCTCTCCGGCCCGCTGAATGCGTATTTCCTGTACATACTCCCGAAAACTCTTTCCCTTATATTTCCTGAGCAGCAGATTATAGTAATTTCGATGATAGTGAAAGTTCTCCTCAAGCTCAGCCACCGTCACCGCCGCCGCATGAAGACGGATATACCTCTCGATTTCATACAGAAGCACTCTCTCCTTGCTCTCCTGGTCAGAACTGTGTAACTGCAATGCATAAGAAGTACAGAGAAGATGAAACAGCCGGATCAAATTCCCCCGAATGATCTCCTCTGACCCTGGCTGCCGTCCATAATCCTCCGCTACCAGAGTCTCTAAAATCTTCCTGACTTCCGACCCTGCTTCTACCTCCTCAGCCTTTAACACCAGAAAGCTCTGCTCTCTCTTCTGCCGGTCCAGGGCGTGAAACAGGAAACGTTGCAAATCGTCCCTTTCCTCATAGCCTTTCAAAATACCATCCAGAAACCCCGGCTTAAGCCACAGGAACAGAACCGCTGCATCTTTCTTCTCCAGATAATCCGCATGATCGCAGTTCTGATCCGTAATTACCACCTCCCCTTTGGAGAAATGCCTCTTTTCTCCCAACAGGATCTGCTTAAAGTTGCCCTCAATCACATAAAGCACTTCAATATACTGGTGCCTGTGATATTGTCCCTGTCCTGGCAGGTCATAATGCACCTGCCGTACCCCCTGACGGCTGACGCTGAATATTTCTCCTGTTTCGCCATACAGACTGAGCAGCGTCGCAAAATCTCCTTCCATAATACGCGTTTCTGAATAATGTCCGCCTCCTTTATCGATGCCGTCCTTATTGATGCCTTCTTTATTAATGTCTTCTTTATTACCGTCTTCTCTATTACTGTCTTCTTTATTGCTGTCTTCTTTATTGCTATCTTCTTTCTCTTTAGTCCTCCTCGCCTCTTTGGACAGGTTCTCCTGTTTCTTCCATTTCCCTTCGGTTCTCTCTTTCTGACGCACCGGGAAATTCTCCTGATAAAATTCTCTATACGCAAAAGTCCTCTCTTCAATATCAGAAAAAGAAGTCTTTTCCCTCCTCAACAAATCTGTCTGTAATTCTAAATCTCTGGTTCTCATATCTCTCACTACCCCACAAAAGAATCGTGCATTTCGTCCTTCTTTTTCAGTATAATCCTGTCTTTCGTTCTTGTCATTCTTTCCTGGAAAAAATATGATATTAGAAAATAAAGAAGTTACTTTTTCACACCCAATATCATTTCAACCGGAGCCGACTCAACCGGCTTAACGCAATGATACTAAATGTGAATTGTGACACAAGAAAGGATCGAACCAAATGAAAACCATTTATTCCGACAAAATCTTAAACCTTCATTCTGAAGCCACCGGCACTCAGAAGCTTCCCCGCGTCATCAACATCGACCGCGGCTGGAAATTCCAGCACAAATCTTTCAGCCTGCAGGACATGCTTTCCGGAAAAGACACGGCCCGGGAAGTGAATCTTCCCCATGACTATATGCTGGAAGACGACATCTGTAAAGATGCGCCAGCGGCAGCTGCGATGGGCTATTATGACGGCAGGGTAGCCTACTATTCCAAAACTCTTTTCATTCCCGCCGACTGGAAAGATGAGAAAGTCTTCCTGCATTTCGACGGTATCATGATGAACGCTGCGCTTGAGGTAAACGGCTGTCAGGTTCTGTTGCATCATTACGGCTACACTCCCTTCCAGGCGGACATCACTCCTTACATCTTCATGGGAGAGGACAACCGGATCACCGTATCCATAAATCCCAGCATGCAGCCTAATTCCCGCTGGTATACCGGCGCTGGCATTTTCCGCTTGGTGGAACTGGTTCATACGCCGCTGATTCACATTGACGCTGACGGAATCTTCACCTACACCAAACGGATAGAATATCAGGAAGACAGACCCACGGAAGCCTATCTGTGCTCGGAAGTAACCGTGTGCAACGATACCGCGGCCACTCACTTAGTAAAAGTAGATGTATCTCTAAGCCCCGATGGGACAGGCGAAACTGTTCTCACCCGCTCCACCACCATACAGGTAAATGCTGCAAGTACCGCTGTTGCGATTCTTCCTGTGACTCTGCCTGACCCGAAGCTTTGGGATGTGTCAGCGCCCAATCTCTACCAGGTATCAGCCAACGTCACTGATTTGGGAGAATTTCACAACCGCCTGCTCCCTGCAGCGCAAAATGCCATGACTGACAGGGTTTCCGTCCTTTTCGGCATCCGCACTGTCAGCGCCGATTCCACTCACGGCCTTAAGGTCAACGGCAAAACCGTGAAACTCAAAGGCGGATGTATCCACCACGACAACGGTATTCTGGGCGCTGTCTCTCTCTATGACAGCGAATACCGTAAGATCAGGCTGCTGAAAGAAAGCGGGTATAACACCGTTCGTACGGCTCACAATCCGCCTTCCGCTGTTTTGCTGGAAGTCTGTGACCGCCTGGGCATGTATGTCTACGACGAAGCCTTCGACGCCTGGAGTATCGCCAAACAGCCGGGTGATTATAACCAGTTCTTTCAGGAGAATTGGAAGGAAGATATGAAAGCCTTTATTCGGCGCGACCGTAACCATCCTTCCATCCTGTTCTGGTCTACCGGAAATGAAATCCCGGAACGAGGCGGCATGGGCGACGGCTACCGGCTTGCCATGGAACTGGCCTCCTATGTGAGAAGCCTCGACTCCACCCGCCTTGTCTCAAATGCCCTCTGCTCTTACTGGAACGGACTTGATGATAAAAGCGCCGAAGCAAATCTCCATAAAATGCAGGAGCTCCTCGGAAATGCCTCCGGTATGGAACAGAATGCTTCTGCACCCGTGACAGACACCTTCTGGGAGGACCGCTCCGAACCCTTCTGTGACTTTTTGGATGTAGTCGGGTACAACTATATGGAAGATCACTATGAACTGGCCGGAAAAATGTTCCCTGAACGGGTCATTCTCGGAACAGAAAGCTTCCCTATGGAGATCGATCGGATGTGGGATTACGTGGAACGGCTTCCGTACGTGATCGGCGACTGTACCTGGACTGCCTTTGACTACATCGGAGAGGCCGGAATCGGTAAATCCATCTTCGTTAACTCCGACAGCCCCGAAGCCGGAATGGGCTCCTGGGCATTGATGTCCCACGCTTCCGAATATCCCTGGCGGCTGGCCAACGACGCTGATTTCGACATCAACGGCGGCCTGACTCCGCAGGGCCTATACCGCCGCATTGTCTGGGGCAGTCAGGAAACCGGACTTTTCACCGCTGACCCTGACACTTTCGGGAAGAAGGAGATCATCAGCAAATGGGGATGGCCCGAATTATATGCAAGCTGGAACTGGAAGGAAAAAGAGGGACAGCCGGTCCATGTAACGGTATACTCCGCCGCTGATGAAGTAGAACTTCTTTTAGATGGAAAAAGCCTCGGAAAATCTGCTGCCGGAAAAGGAAATCGCTACACTGCTTCCTTCGATGTGACTTACGCACCGGGACTTCTGGAGGCCGTAAGCTACCAGAATGGCAAAGAATTGTCCCGCACCTGCCTGAAAACGACAGGCGAACCTGCTGCCATCCGGCTGACCGCGGAAGAAACCACCATCGCCGCCGACGGACACAGCCTTGCCTACATATCTGCAGAGATCGTGGATACTGACGGCAACCGCGTACCGGATGCTGTCGTTCCTCTTGTAGCAAACGTAACCGGAGCAGGCGCTCTGGCAGGTTTCGGCTCCGCCAATCCCATCACGGATGAGAATTACACCACAGGCTCTTTCCGCACGTTTAAAGGATGCGCCCTGGCGGTGATCCGCTCTGATTATGAAGCAGGCGAAGTAACGCTTACGGTGAAAGCGGCTTCCGAAAATTCAGGAGCCCTGGAGGATGCGGTACTTACTGTTTTTGTGCGCTAAAAATAAATCTTCCCATTTGGCTTGCCTGAATTTCCATCTATCGCGCTGTCGTCAGTCTAAGGAAAGGCAAAATTTCTCTATGAGATTTCGCTTGTAAGCCCTTAACCAAAAGCCCGCCTCTTGGAGCATCAAACTTAAACTGCTCCAAGAGACGGGCTTTGCCCCGTGCAACCCCCGTGCAACAGACACTACTCATCTTTTACTGACTGTAAATGCTCTGCCAGGCAATTTTCCTCTTCTGCCTGTTCATAAGGCAACTTAAGAGGGAATCTGAATTTTCATTCAGTCAGTTCTTCAAAATCAAAAAATACAAACCGGGTTCTCAAAAACATATAGCCCACAATATCACGTTTTACAAAAGCGTAGATTCCATATATCGCAATCACTATGGCAAAAACCCGAAGCACCCATGTACGGATGGAAGATACCAAACTGCTCTTCGGACAGCCTGCCGTAGGTCTCCTCCTCTTCCCGGTATCCCAGCGGGTTGGTCAGATGGTTCACTTCCATGTCGAAATCTGCATAGATGTTTCCTCCAATTTCCGGACATCCCGCAGCGATCCAATCCCTTGCATACATGCCAAGCGTAATCGCATACCTGATATGTCCTAACCCAATCGATATCTACTTTATATTGTATTGTATTGTAACAAGCTCTTCGTGTTATGGACTCAACCTTTTACAGCCCCTACAGTGATACCCTTTACAAAGTACTTCTGGAAAAACGGGTACAATACCAGTATCGGCAAGATGCCGACCACTGAAATAGCCATACGGATGCTGACAGAGGGCATTTCCGTCATAGCCGCATTCCCGCCTGAGGCTTGTGATACCGTACTGGAACTCAAAAACTGTACATCCTGTAAAATGCGGTTCAGTAAATTCTGCAGACTGTAAAGATTTGGTCTTGTCACATAGTATAAACCGTTTGTCCAGTCATTCCAGTATCCAATCCCAACAAACAATCCAATTGTCGCCATAATAGGCAGTGACAAAGGCAATATTATCTCCATAAAAATCTTGAATTCTCCGGCTCCATCAATTTTGGATGCCTCGATCAGTTCCACCGGAATATTCTGAGAAAAATAATTTCTCATCAAAATAACATTAAATCCATTCATTAAAAGACCTGGTAAAATCAAAGCCCAGATGGTATTCTTCATATGAAATATCTGTGTCCACATAATATAAGAAGGTACAATTCCGCCGTTAAAAAGCATTGTAAAGAAAACAAAAAAGGAAACCAGATTACGCCTCTGAAAATCCTGTCTGGATAATGGATATGCCAGGAGAGGCGTAATCACCAGACTCACTACTGTTCCCACTACGGTAATAAATAATGTAATCCCATAGGCGTTCAAAATATCCGCCGCCTTATAAAATAAATATTTATACGCCGCAATACTGATTGATTTTGGAAAAAATGAGTAACCTTGAAGAATCAGTTCCTTTTCCCCGGTAATTGACCCTGCTACCAATACCCATAAAGGAAGTATGGCACAAAGTGTAAAAAAGATTAAAAAAATATGTATAATAACCTGAAAAAATTTTTCCCCTCGTCCTAATACGTTTGACATTTTTTCCTCCCTGTTAAAACATCGCATTTTCTGCACTCACTTTTCGTACGACTGCATTCGCGATTACTACAAGAATAAAACCGACAATCGACTGATAAAAACCTGCTGCGGAAGACATTCCTATATTACTTTGCTGCATTAATGCACGATATACATAAGTATCAATGGTCTGAGTTGTAGAATATAATGTTCCCGAGTTCATCGGCATCTGATAAAACAAGCCAAAATCCGAATAGAACATACGTCCGATACTCATAATCGTCAACATAATCACGGTAGATTTCAAAAGCGGTATGGTAATATAACAGATCTGTTTTATTTTACCTGCTCCATCCATCATAGCCGACTCATAAAGCGATCGGTCAATCCCTATAATCGTTGACATATAGATAATGGAAGAATACCCCAATCCTTTCCAGGTATTGACAACCAACAGAATAAACGGCCATTTGCCCGGGGCGTTATACCAATCTATTTGCATCAACCCCAGATTTCTTAAAATACCATTGATCAACCCTGTATCTTTTCCCAAAAAGGCATAACCTATATATGCACATATTACCCAGGAAAGCAGATATGGCAGCAAAATCACAGTCTGGAAAAATTTTGTTTCAAAATTTTTTCTCAGCTCGCTCAGCATGATTCCCACTGCAATTCCCATAAAGGTCCCAACAATAATAAAGAACAAATTATACAGAATAGTATTCCTTGTTATCAAAAAAGCTGCGTCTGTACTGAACAAAAAAGTAAAATTATCCAGACCATTCCATGGACTTTTCCATATTCCCTTACTGTAATCAATTTTTTTAAAAGCTATAAACAGGCCGCACATCGGACCATAATTATTGATCAGAAGATACAACATTCCGGGAGCAATCATGAGCCAAAAAGGCCATTGCTTCTTTAGATTCTTTTCCTTATTCTTTCTACCCAATCCCTGTTCCTCTCTCTTTCCTTGCCACGTCACTTATCCTTTAAAAAAATATTGCTTTAGGAAAAAGCCGCTGCTTTTCTACCGCAGCGGCTTCTCCAATTGTTATCGATTAGCTTTCTTCCATGCATCCAATTGTGACTGCTTCTCCTCAATCACATCTTGCATACCGGCTGCATTCAATGCTTCGATAAACTTTGGAAGTTCGGTATTCGGATCCACCGAGCCGCACTCCAGCCCTGGTTTATACTCATTGATCACATTCGAAATCCCTGCAAGCTGCGTCGACACCACTGTACTGTCATAGGAAAATCCCATGACCGGCGTTTTCTGTGCATTTTTGTTGTTCGCATTGAGTCTTTCATAAATTGTGGTATCTCTTCCTTCACCCCATATATATGTGAGAAATTGATTTCCAAAATACCAATCCATATTCAAACCATAGGTAGTCGTATTTGCATCCACACCCTCCGGAAAGTCAATCGTTCCATCCGATTTTACCTCGTAATGGGTACCCTCGATTCCCCAAGCCAGCAAATTTACCACGTCCGGATTCGTATACATTTCATTCAGAAACTTCACAGCCGCTTCCGGATGCTCGCTTGTAGCTGAAACTGCAAATCCCATACCGCACACCGTATTCGTTGTAATAAATGGCTGTACCAGTTTAAAGGCCTCAACTTCCACTCCGGTAGCTGTAGTAATCTGCTCTGCCTGACCCTCTTCCCCGACAATAAAGAAACCCGCTGAACGGCCATTCTGAACATACGTATTGGCCGATTCCTGTGTTGTTGTCGCATCTTCCAGAATATAACCTGCCTGATTCCACTCATATGCATAATTTATCAATCTGGCATACTCCTCGGACTCATACAAATTGGAAACAGTACCTTCCTCGCCAATCATCAGTACGCCATTCCCGTCATTCAGCATATCTACGAAAGGAACCGTTGTAAACTTCAAGGTATTTGGCACCGTCTCTGACGGCACCAGGCAAACATATTCCGGGTGCGCTGCCTTGATAGCTGCAAACATTTCTGTCAAAAGATCCAGATTCTCACAGTATTCGTCGAAATTCTTCGCCAACTTCAACTGATCCACCGGCAAATTCAGTTCTTCTATCAGATCCTTGCGCAAAACAATATTCATGACCATTGCATAGCCATTGTAAGTAGGGATTGCATAAACAGATCCGTTATTCGATGTCGCCAGCAAAAATTCGTCTCCCACGGCTTCCCGAATTCCAACGCCATAAGTGTCCATATACTCATCCAGACACATCAACTGATTGTTAGCCAGCCAATTGCTATAGGTTCCTAAAAAGCCCATTGCGTCAAGCTGTTCTCCGCCGGATTGCATCAAACCAATCTGATTCGCATAATTTGCCATTGAGATTCCCTCAATATGTACACGCACATTGATCTTCGGTTCGAGAATCTTATTCATTTCATCTTCAATCGGCTTCATATCCACAGTCTTGGAAATAGGCGTCGCAAACACGATTTCTTCTATTTCATCCTGCTTCTGCTCCATTTTTTCCTCACCGCTGTCACTTACCGTCTCCTCCCTGGCCGTATCCGTCTCATCTGGCTGTACACTTTCGCTTACTTTTCCGTTCCCGCCACAACCAGTCATCACTCCGACCGCCATCAAAACTGCACATATGATTGCTGTCAATTTCCTTCGCTTCATGATCATCCTCCTTGTCGCCTCTATGATTGCTTTTAAAGTATCACGTGATATATTTTACAATTTTATGATAACCTTTCTTAACAATCATTGTCTCCTGTTATTATGGCTTATCTATGCCGTTTTTATGGAAAAAAAGCGGCAGGTTTTCCTGCCGCATCCGCTTCTATGTCTCTGTTCCCAAACCATTAACGGTATCTTGACCTGTTAACGGTATTCTGCTCTCCGTCCCCCGTTTATAATCACTCGGCAGTTCTCCCGTCATTCGTCTGAAAATCTCTGAAAAATAAGAAAAACTGTTATAACCAAGCCTTAACGCAATATTTCCAATCGTATCTTCTCCCAATGCGATCAACTGCCTTGCTCTGTTTATCTTTTCCTGCATAATATATTCGCTTAAAGATATTCCTGTCTCTTTCTTAAAACGCCGCGACACATAATCTGCAGAGAAATTTACATATGAGGCTATCTGCTCTCTGGTAATCCGCATCTCTACATTTTCTCTGACATATTTCTTTACCAGGGCGATCATTTCCCCTTCCCCTCCGTCCATAGCCAGTTCCTCTAACCGCCCAAATACCATTACCAACCAATCCATACAATTTCGTACAGACAAAGGCGTCAGGACAGCCTTGTCTATCAATTCATCCGTCCAGAAATTTTCTGATGCTATTCGTTCCTTTTCCAAATACCGGTAAATTTCTCTCATGATGCGTTCCCTGACCAAAAACAACTCTCTCCGTTCCAGATTATCTGTGTCATCTCTCATAAATTCGGCATATCTTTTCAGCTTTGCAAAATTTTGTTCATTAAGCCATATTCTAATCTCTTCTATAGGCACACTCCATTTACCAACATTTTTGTCGACACTGAATCTATTTGATTCATTCTGATACTCCCGCTGCAACAATTTTCGATACATTCCATGCAGTTCTTCCCCAAAACATATGACATCCAGATAGGCCGTCATTTCTATTCCCATAATACTCCGGCAAACCTCCAGAAAATTTTCTACTCTTCCATGAAGGCCTTCCGTATGTTGCTCCGGCATTATCACCCACATTCTAAATTCTTTCCACCCGCTTCTGCACATCTCCTCTTCTTCAGTCAGAATATCCCTGGAAATATTGTGAATGATATAAGTCATAAGTTCCAGCTGATGGTCCCATTCCACCCGTTGTTCGGCAATATTTCCAATAGAGAACAAAATTAACTGATATTGTTTATTCACATCGTAATCGATATTAATCTGCTCCGCCCTCTTTTTGATCTGCGTCGGCGTCTCCAGTCTCCCATCTATCAGACTCTCCCAGAATTCTCTCTCCAGCTTTTCCCTGTTGTACTCCCATAAAATTCCCTTGCTTTCCCGCGCGCGCATCTGCTTCTCCCGCATGCGCAGTTCTACCGCTCTTGCAATGGTCTGTTGAAGATTTTTAAAATTAACAGGTTTCACAACATATTCCATCACCCGGTAAAGCATGGCCTCCTGTGCAAACTCAAACTCCGCATGGCAGGTAAGGCAGATCGCAATACAGTCATATTTATTCTCCCGTATCCAATTCAACAATTCCAGACCGTTTTCTCCCGGCATTTCAATATCCGTTAGCACAATATCTACCGTCTGACTGTTGAAAATCTCTCTTGCCTGTCTGGAACTAAATGCAGTCAATACCACATCCACCCCAATTATTTCCCAGGCAATGCATCTTTGTATCGTTCGAACCGCATATACTTCGTCATCAACAATCAATATATTCATTGTTTCTCCTATGACCAATCATTCTACGCTATGGATAACGTTTTATTAAACATCATTTAATGGAATTCTAATCCTTGTACATGCTCCATAAGGGACCTTATTCCCTATCCAAAAGTCCGCCTGCCCTCCGTATTGTATGAAGAGGCGTCTCCGCAAGTTCCACAACCCAATATGTTTCCCCTCCGGTTCCTTTTCCTCCTGAAAGTTTTCCAGTATTTCTTCTGGATATCCCTTTCCATTATCCCATACCACGAATGTAGCCATCCTTCCTTCTCTTCGTACCTGCAGTTCAATTCGAGTCTCCCCCATAACGTCAAAGGCATATTTCATCGAATTCTCCACCAACGTCTGCAACATCAACGACGGAATCAGCATCTTTGTCAATGACGCCTCCACTTCCGGCAGATAAGAAAAATTTTCTCCAATTCTAATCTCCATAATCTTCAAATAATGTTCAACATGTTCCAGTTCATCCCGCAACATAACCTGTCCATTCCCGGTGCTCACAATATAGCGTAGGTATGCCGACAAATTTTCAGTTAACTGCAAAATCAATTTTGTATCCCCGGCCTGCGCCATCAAATTCATCAAATTCAACGCATTCAGATAGAAATGAGGTTCCAACTGCAACTGCAGATAATCCATCTCCAATTGTTGTCTGTCCAACGCATCTTCATAGACCTGTATTTTCAGATTTTCAACCTGTCTGACCATCTCGTTGAAGCTGTCAATTAAATGTGCAAATTCCCTGCTGGAATAATCATTGGCAATCTGTATCTTAAAATTCCCCTTTTCAATCTGCGTCATTCCTTCTTCTATGCGGCCAATCGGTTCGAACACGCTCCTGTGCAGAGAATGTAACAGCCACGGGATCATTATAAACACAAAAATTGCCAACACTGCCAAAAACACCAGACGGATAACATAAAAAGAACCCAGGAGTCTCCTTCTGTCTATCACTGCCATCATCCGAAAATCTCCTACCGAAGATTCTACTCCGGTAACCATGTACTCATTTTGCTTTCCGGAATAATAATAGCCATCCTCCCTCACACTGTAATCCAATTCTTTCATCTGCTCATGTTCCACCTGGCTCCATAACGTCCCATCCAGCGAAGTCATCACACAACTGACGCCCTCTTCCAGTTTCCAGACGCTCACCGGAATAGACAATGTATCAAAAGTCGTCCATGTATAAAAAAGCACATTTTCATTGCCCGCTGCGCAAATCAACACAGGATACCCCTCCACCAGACAGGTCGTCCACCTCCCCCGCATATCAGTCAATTCCTTCACATGCTCTTTGATATAGGCTAATATATCCATGCGGCCTAAAAAGCTGGAACTATACTCTGAAAAGACATACACCTGTTTTCCATTTTGGGCTGAATAACAACCGATGCCTTCTATATAGTCAAGGGATGTTTCATTTTCCAAAATCATCTGTTTATATCTCTGCGCTGCCCGCTCGCTGATTTCGGCATTCATCGCCGCATATTCCTCGGTATCGGATCTGTAAAGCACTTCATGCACAAGATAATTGGAAGCCTTATTCAACTCTTCGTCCAGTTGATACATATTTAATTTCAAAATATCATAATCATTTTCATAAATTCGCCGTTCAATCAGATTTATGGAATAATAATTCATCCAAAAGAGCAGAAGAAGCACCGGTATGCAGGTTAAAAAAACAATTGAAAGCACCCTCACTTTAAGCGAATCCCTCTGTCTACACATATCTGTTCCTCATATCTTCCTGTCCGCGAATACGTTTACCGCCAAATCTACATTCCGCCTACCCGGTACTCCGGATCGATTATGCAATATAAGGAATCGATTTTTTCCCTGATCTCGGAATCGGCGATCACTATACCGATTGACATGACCGCATCATTCCAGTTCGTCTCGGTATCGATTACCGCAAACTTCTCTGCAGCGCCTTTTATCTTTATCGTTGCCGGTGTTCCCATGCAGATTATTCCTCCGCTTTATCTTTCTGAAATCCCCAAATTTCTGTTCTCTGAACTTATGAATGTCGTAGGAAATCCAAACGTTTGGATTTCCTACGACATACCTTTTGCGTAAGGACATTGGAACAGATGCAGCTGAAAGGATTTGACCTGTATGTTTCGCTTCCGCTGTTATCGGTTTACCTTGGGCACAAACACATCACAGAGACGGAATACTATCTGAGGATGCTGGATGAACATTTTGACGGGATACTGGAAAAATCTGCAGCATATGCCCCGGATTTGTTCCCGGCCAGAGAGGAGGGTGACGGTGAAGAATAATGGTTTTTCCTATCATCTTACAAAATATTTCTCTGACTATCTGCCCTGGCAGACGGCCGCCTCTGTAAATACAATCCAGTCATACAGGGATACGTTTGTGCAGCTTTTAAGCTTCTACAAACAGGTATACGCCCTGGCACCCGAAATACTGGAATATGTGGATTTTATATCAAAAAAATAGAAGAATTCCTTACATGGCTGGAAACAGAAAGAAAGGTTGGCATTCGTACCAGAAATCAGCGGCTTGCAGCAATCCATGCATTTTTCCAGTATATCCAGTACCGGGATCCAGCAGGATTTGACCAGTGTGCAGAGGTTCTTGCCGTTCCATTTAAAAAGGTTCCTATGGCACCAATGACATATATGCCCATAGAAGAAACCACCCTGCTGTTTTCTATTCCGGATCAGAAAGACATGAAACAGTTCCGGGATCTTGCCATCATGATTCTTCTTTATGAAAACGGAGGCCGGGTAAAGGAGATCATTGACCTTTGTCCCTTATCCATCCGTTTTGGTACTATAAACACAGTGGAACTTCACGGGAAAGGAAACAAAACAAGGCTCATTCCTGTCAATTTGGATGCCGCCGCTATTGTCAGGAATTACATACACCGATGCAAAAGGACGGATGCAAATGAGCCGTTGTTCGTAAACCGCAAAGGAGAAAAACTTACCCGTGCAGGTATACAGTATATCATAGATAAATATTTGTCAATAGCCAGGGAACATCGCTCAGAGTTTTTTCGGGACAGGATAACAAACCACAGTTTCCGACAAAGTAAAGCAATGCACTTGTTAGAGGCTGGTGTAAATCTGGTCTATATCCGTGATTTACTTGGACATACGTCTGTCGTTACGACAGAGATTTATGCCAAAGCCAATCTTAAGATCAAAGAGGAGCAGATCAGAAAACACAGCGCTGCAGTGGCGCCAACGCCTAAGTATAGCCAAAGGCAGAAAGAAGATCTGATTGACTGATTGAAAAAGAACCTGTAAGATGGTAAAATTTTATGCGAAGTAAAAAGTTCCGGATTCCTGAATATTAAAAGGAATTCAGAACTGACTTTGCATAACTATTAACTTCGCATAACACCGCGATTACAGCATTAAAGGAACTGATATACAAATTAAAATGTTTGATGACAGGAGCACTGTTGAGAGTCCCGGTATCCTGCCCGAAATTGTGCGCCTGAACAATCTCCGCACCGTTCACTTCTCCCGCAACCCAAATATTGCCCGTTTTCTCCACGAATATGATTATGTGCAGGAATTCGGCGAAGGCATTGACCGTATGTTTAATGAAATGGCGGCAGCCGGGCTTCCTGCTCCTGAGTATCATGATAATGCCTTTATGCTCAATGCCACAATTCGGAATGGGGTAATAAATGAAGCTGATGAGGTGATAAATGAGGTAATAAATGGGGCAATAAATATTTCTGTTACCGAGCAGGCTGTTTTAGCTGCACTAAATAAAAAAGCAAGAATTACAAAAGTGGAATTGCAGAAAGAAACTTCTCTTGGGAAAAGCACGATTGACCGGGCAATTAAAGCATTAAAAGAAAAAGGCTTAATTGAGCGTGTTGGTTCTAATAAAACAGGTTATTGGAAAATTATAAATAAGGGGCTGTAAAAAAACCTTTGTTTATCACATAACAAGAGGCGCAGATGATGTCATGTCTTGACATTTCCCGTGCCTCTTGTTACAAAACCGAAACTGCACTATAACATTAAAAGGAATATATCAGATCGTGCAGCACTATTTCCTCCGCCCTGCTCCTGATGCTGTTTATCTTCTGAAGCCAGCACAACCAGTCATCGGATTTTAGCTGTTCGGTTATACCCTTATTTGACACAATTCATTTCCGCGCCGTATTCTGCAAATCCCTGTCCGCTTATTAATCCATACCAATCATCAGAATGGTTAATCAGATTTGAGATTCAGCAGAGCGGAATCATGGAGATTTGCATGAAATGCGCAGTAAACTCTATTCCACTTTCAGAGCGACTTCATCGATAATACTCATAGCGTTCAGGCTGCGGGGATAACCGATATACGGCATACACTGTTCCACAACACTGTATAGCTTTTCCTTATCATTACCCACACCGAAGTTACCAGCCGTATGTCCACGAAGCTGATTCTCGCAGCCGCCCTGTGCAAGAATGAAACAGAAGGTGATCATTTCACGCTCCTGATCGTTCAGGCCGTTTCGGGTATAGTAATCGCCGAAGCAGTTGTCTGCCAGCCACCGGTTGATATTTCTTCGAAGGACGGGACCGTCAGTCTGTCTTTTTGCCATATCCGGCCCGAACAGAGCCACCTGCTTATCCAAACCTGCTTCAAAACGGGTATTCTCATCTGTCGTTGCCTGCGGTGCAAGCGGCAGCTTGATACCATGCTGTTCCATAATCTGATTCGCCGCAATAAGGAAATCATAGGTCCGGCCAATTCCAAGATAGGCAGTAGCCTGATAAATCACCTCTTTGATTGCGATGGGATCGATGCCTGTATTCAACGCCGCATGAAGCATATTCTGAAATTCTCCCCTGCCCTGACACCCGAGCAGTGCAGATAAAATACAAAGCATCTGTTCTTTTTCCGTCAACTGACTTGCCTTCACCGTCTCATCCTGTGAGAAATTCGCGATGATCTCCACAAACTCCGGATCTGTCCTGCTTAAGGAATCCTCCACTCCGGCAAATATTTTTTGAACCCTGTTCTCTGCATCTTTGTTCATAAAGAGCCTCCTTTTTCTTACAGCCTTATGACTTTCATGTTACAAGGCGCTTGTTCAAGCCGCCTACTACAACTGATTATAGCTTACGATAGTTACTACCGGTCAAGAAATTTTTCAATTTTATTCAATTAGAAATGACTTGCTAGACCTTAAAATATTATTGCAATGAAGGATTAGTCCCCAATGTCAAAGGAGATCACAATAACCGCCGGATTTTCGATGAAAAAGACGTGAATAGGATCAAAGACCTCTCCTGCCAGAAAAAATGTGGTTTAGGTATCCAGGAAATGAAAGAATATCTGGATCTGTGCATGCAAGGAGAATCCACCGTCATGCCACGACAAGAAATCAGCCAGAGTTCCGACCACCCTCACTTCTCTCTCCATCCCGCATACAGTGTCATGGATTCCGTCACGGTATCCTCCTCCGGATTCCAGGGCATTGTCCCTCCGGGGTCCAGGAACCAGCCGTCAAACTCAAATCCTTCCCGTGTCGGAGGCTCCGGCGCCTCGATCAGCTCTCCGTGCATTCTCGTCTGTGTCTCCACTGGCGTTCCGCCCTGCGTATCAAAAGAAACATGAAAACCGCCCTTCGCTATGCCGAAGGCCATACAGCCGATCAATGCTATGATCAGCACTATGATTACGATATTCAATGTCCTGACAGATATCTTCACCTTGCTGTAAAGTCCGCGCAGCTGCCGGGGCTGCTGTTCCGTCTGCTGTTTTGAATCCATACTTAATCTCCCACTCCTGCTTGTATTATCTTTCCCTCTATTATATACGGCATAAAGTTTACATTCAATATAAACTTCTGTGAAATTTACCATAAAAATATCCCTCCGCCAAACTGCGTGAGGGATATTTTTCACTCTTTCAATATGTCATCGTACCTGTTTATTTCTTCACAAGATATTTCCGCATATCAATCGCACAGGCAATCAGAATGATCAGACCTTTGATAATATAAAGCATATTTGCGTCAACTGCCAGGAAATTCAGTCCCGTAAAGATAATCTGCAGAAGCAGAACCCCTACCACAATTCCGCTGATACGTCCGATACCGCCTACGAAAGACACACCGCCGATCACGCAGGCTGCGATCGCGTCACACTCATAGTTTAAGCCGGTGTTTGCGTTTGCGGAAGCAATACGCGCGCCATCCAGGAAACCGGTAATGGCATACATCATACCTGCCAGCACGAATACCATGATGATCGTCTTCGACACGTTAACACCGGATACGTTCGCCGCTTCCTCATTGGAACCTACCGCGAACATATTCTTACCGAATGTCGTCTTATTCCAGATCACCCACATAAGAATCACGAGTATAATACTGTAAAGCACATACTTCGGTACTGCCACGCTTCCTGTCGCTGTGGGAATGCTGAACAGCGTTCCGGTAATCAGACTGCGGTAACTGTCTGTCAGTCCGCTCAGTGTCTGTCCATTGTTTGTGCCTCTCATCAGATACATCAGAATGATACCATATACGATAAGCTGCGTGGACAACGTCACGATAAATGGGTGCAGTTTGAATTTCGCTACGCTGAAGCCGTTCACCAGTCCTACCAGCCCGCCTGCCGCAAGGATCAGAAGCAGCACTACGATGATCGGAGGAGCGCTGGTCATATTGGGAAATACCTTAAATGTAGTCGTCAGTAAAGATGCCGAGATACATGCTGTCAGTCCGACTACACGGCCGGCGGAAATATCCGTACCTGTCAGCACGATACAGCCGCCTATCCCAAGCGCTATGGGTAACTTCGCCGCTGTCAGTGAAATGACGTTCACGATAGAAGGAAGTTTCAAAAACGCGGGCACCTTGATCGCCACATAAATAACAGCCAGCACGATAATTATGTACATCGCATTATTCAACAGCAGATCCGTTATCTTTTTTGTCTTATCTTTCGCGGAAAGCTCCTTGAAAGCCTGTTCCTTTGCTTTTATCTTATTTTCAGCCACTTTTTCTCCCTCCTTACGCGTATTTTGCGGCCAGTGTCATGATTTCTTCCTGTGAGGTTTCTTTCGCGCTGACTTCTCCCGACAGACGTCCGCCGGACATCACCAGGATCCTGTCACATACCCCCAAAAGTTCCGGCATTTCCGAAGAAACCATAATGATCGTTTTCCCTTGTTTCGCCAGATCCAGGATCAGCTGATAGATCTCGTACTTGGCGCCCACATCGATCCCTCTCGTAGGCTCATCCAGAAGCAGCACTTCCGGGTCAGTGAGCAGCCATCTGGCGAGGATAACCTTCTGCTGGTTACCGCCGGACAATGCCCTGATCTGTGTCTTCTGGCTCGGAGTCTTTGTTCTCATGGCATTAATACCCCATTCGGTCGATTCGCTCATAAGCTTATCAGAAAGAAACGGTCCCTTTTTGTACTTGGGCAGGCTTGAAATCGTCGTGTTCGCCTGTATATCGCGGATTCCGAATATACCTGTGGCACGTCGTTCCTCCGTCAGCATGGCAAATTTGTTTGCCAGGGATTCTCTGGCGCTCCGGTTCATGACACGCTTGCCGTGCAGATAGATCTCCCCCTCTTTTCTCGTGGCGATGCCGAAAATATTTTCCAGAAGCTCCGTGCGCCCGGAACCGTCAAGGCCTGCCACGCCCAGGACTTCCCCGGCTTTCGCCTCAAAGGAGACATCCTGCAGCAGGGAGTACTGCGCCGTCAGATTTTTCACCTGCAGAATGGATTCCCCTATCTTATTGTCCTTTTCCGGATAGCGGTTTGTCAGCTCACGCCCCACCATCAGACGGATGATCTCATTCATCGTCAGTTCTCCTGCCGGGCGGGTAGCTACCCACTGTCCGTCACGCATGATCGTCACTTCATCGGATATGCGCAGGATCTCTTCCATCTTGTGGGAAATATAGATAATACCGCAGCCACGGTCCCGGAGCATATTGATGATCCGGAACAGATGCTCAACTTCTTCCTCTGTGAGGGAGGAAGTTGGCTCGTCGAAAACGATTACCCTGGAGTTAAAAGAAACCGCCTTCGCGATCTCTACCATCTGGCGCTGCGACACCGGCATCCGGCTCATGACCGTCTTCGGGTCCACATGGACATCCAGATCTTCGAAAACCTTCTTCGTGGCGTCATACATTTTCTTCTCACTGGTCAAGGGACACCACTTTGAAATCTTCGGAAAACGCCCCAGCCACATATTGTCCATAACGTTTCGTTTCAGCGCCTGATTCAACTCCTGATGTACCATGGCAACGCCATTCTCCAGAGCTTCCTTGGATGATTTAAAATTAATCTCTCTCCCCTCCAGATAAATATGCCCGCTGTCCTTGTTATACACGCCGAACAGACATTTCATCAGTGTGGATTTTCCGGCTCCGTTTTCTCCCATAAGCGCATGGACCGTACCTGCTTTCACGGTAAGATTCACGTTATCCAGAGCCTTTACACCCGGAAACTCTTTGCAGATGCCCTCCATTCTCAGGAGTACATTTTTGTTGTCAGACGATACTGTCTGTTTTTCCAAATCATCTCACCCCCGTTTTTAAAGCTGTTTTACCTTTCCTACGTGATAAAAGAGTCCGGCAAGCCGGACTCTTTTACTATGGCCGCACATACTGGACACAGTCATAAAATTTTTGACTTCTGGTTTGAAGATATTGTTACTATGAACTGCTGGAAGCTGTGAATAGTAACAATATCTTGTTCCTTATTCACCTGTGTAAGTAGCGTAAGGAATATTTACACGCCATGTTCCCACAACGTTATCCGCGTCAACATCCGCAAACTTTTCTGCGCCGCCCTGGAAATTCTGAGCGATCTGAGCGATGGTATTTGCCATACCTTCCGCGTCCTGCTTGATCGTACCGATCATGCTTCCTGCTGCAATCGCATCCTTTGCAGCATCGGTAGCGTCAACACCGAATACCGGAATCACTGTAGCACCTTCCTTGTTATAGCCTGCATTCTGCAGAGCCGTAACAGAACCGATTGCCATCTCATCGTTGTTTGCAATTACAAGCTCGATCATGTTGTTGTTTGCTTCGCTGTACTGGGACATAGCTGTCTGCAGGTACTCTGTAGCTGCTGCTGCGGACCATGCGCCGTCCTTGTCAACAAGATACTTGTCGCTGTTGTTGCTGTCATAGAAGGAAAGAGCTTCTTTGCCTGCCTCTTTCAGCACTTTGTCAGCATCTTCCACACCGTACTGTGTACGTGCATCTGCCTCTGCGTTACCTTCCTGCCCTTTGAACATAACATAGGAGATCACGCCATCACCATTCAAGTCAACCGCATCATAGTTCTCAACCAGATAATTACCGATCATCTCGCCCTGCATGTGGCCGGCCATTTCATAATCTGTACCTACGAATACCGCTTTGTCATAAGCAGTTACTACTTCCTCGCTTACGGAACGGTTAAAGAAGATAACCGGGATGCCTGCCGCTTCCGCTTTCTCGATGATGTTCTTGGTTGTGTCATCAGAACCTGTGTCTACCTGATTAACTACCAGAACCTTTGCGCCCTGAGCAATCGCTGTATCGATCTGCTCTGTCTGGGTCGTCTGGCTGTTGTTGCTGTCGTAATCCTGGTATTCAACGCCCGCTGCGTCCAATGCCGAATCCAGTGCGGAACGTACGCTGGAGATGTAAGTATCACCATAGGTGTAATAGAATACTGCTACGGAGCCTCCCTCTGCTGCCGCGGGAGCTTCTGTCGCCTCCTCAGCCGGCGCCTCTGCTTCTTCCTCCGCAGGAGCCTCCGCCTCTGTCGTGGATTCCTCAGCCGGAGCCTCTGCCGGTGCAGAAGTGTCCTGTGCGCTGTTACCGCAAGCTGCCAGGCTGGCAACTGTCATAGCGGCAACCAGTAATAACGCCAATTTTTTCTTCATGTTAATTCCTCCCTTTTTTCCTGCTCTTTTTGAGCATTTTTTTGGTTTGGGCCATATAAATATACATTTCTTTGTACATCATGACCACTTGCAAGCCTATTATAGAGGAATTAATGTCCGCTTTCAATAAGATTTTCTTCGAAATTCTATGATTTTTTTCTCTTTTCAGTAATTTTATACCATTAACATATTCTCACGGCCTTTGCGGCTAATACAGAGTGCCGGACTGGGTCGTTACCAATATCTCCTGCGGAATCCAGTAATACTTGCCGTCCGTCAACGGATATTCCTGCGGCAGCGGCTCCTCCAGGGCACAGCTGGCGGCAAGTTCGATCACCGCGCTTCCATATATTTCCTTATTGCTGGATACCGTCCCCAGAAGCTTGCCGCTCTCCATTGCCTCCAGACCCGGATTCGTTCCGTCAATGCCGACTACATTTACCCCTTCAATCCCCGACCGCTCCAGGGCATCGATCGCACCCAGCGCCATATCGTCGTTGTTGCTGACCACCAGCTCTATGGCATCCGGATAGGTACTGATCCACTGCTCCATCAGGGCGGAAGCCTGGCTGCGCTCCCAGTTGGCAATTCCGCCGATGATCCTCTCGATGGGCACGCCCTCGTCCTTTAACGTCTGAATGGACCATTCCGTGCGGACCATCGCGTCCTGATGATTTGACTCCCCTTCCAGCAGCACATAGCTGACGACACCGTCGCCGTTACGGTCCACCATCTCAGGATTCTCCCGATAGATATCCGCTATCAGCTGCCCCTGAAGAATCCCTGTCTCCTTTGCATCCACGCCGATATAATAGAGCCTGTCCCAACGGTTCATATCCTCCTCCACCGGCTGGCGGTTAAAGAAGACCACCGGCACCCCCGCTGTCATGGCTTTGTCTATGACTACCGTCGCATCCATGCGGTCTACCGGATTGACGCACAGCACATCACAGCCCAGGGAAATAAGCCGCTCCACCTGATTGTTCTGTGTGCTCTGGCTGCCCTTTGCCTCCTGGATGTCAAGAGTCACTTTGATACCGTGCTCCTGCTCATATTCCTTCGCTTTTCTCTCCAGCTCACTGCGGATATTATTGATAAAGGTGTCATCCCCCCTGTACAGGCTGATCCCGATGCGAATGGAATTTTTTTCCTCTTCTTTCTGAGGTCCCTCACAGCCTGTCAGAACCAGACATACCACGGCCATGCACAGAACCAGCGCTCCGCGGAATCTCAAATCCAAAACTTCTTCGCGAAGCAGCCTTTGCTGCGAGTAATTAGAAGTTCTTCTCACACTACTCCATAGGAAACAACACTTTCTCATATTCCGGCTCCCTCAAATCATTCTTTTCTATATAATAAGAGTCCATGACCAGAGTTTTCTGCGTCCTGCTCCCTTCCAATGTCTCGACTGCCATCTGTACGCTGAAATACCCCCTGCTGAACTCATCCGTTACACAGATGCCCGTAATCAGCCCTCTGTCCAGGCTGCCCGAAATGGACAACGTATTCCCCCTGCCGTAAAGCCCCCGCACGCGGCCCAAAAACTCGGGATTCTCCGCCAGCGCCTCTGCCGTCTCCGACAAAATCTCCGGGCTTTCCGCCAATATCACCATCTCGTCTTCCTCCAGACTCTCCGACATCTTCTTATACGCCGTTTCCCCGCCCACTGCCAGGGCGCGGGACTCATGGCCGCTATCAGACAGCACTGTCTCTGCCCCCTTCAGGAAATCGTCGCTCATGGCGCTCCGGCTTCCGGCTTCCCCCAAAAGTATCACTGGGCAGTTTTCCGGAATACGTCCAAGCATCTGCTCCGCCAGCTGCTCTCCCATCTTCCGGTAGTCAACGACTACGCATCCCGCCGCATTTCTTTTTGCCGTCCCCGAACCGAGGAGCACGACCGGGACACTGACTTTCTTTTCTTCCAGCATGTCCGCCATCTGCTGCTCGTCAACAGGAGCAACCACCAGCGCATCCACGCCGTCCTGCTGCTCGCGGCTGATCAGTTCCATCTGCTGCTCTGCATCCAGTTTTTCATAGAGGGTGATGAAACGGACATCCGCATTGAATTCTATCGCCGCCTGATCCATTCCCTTGCGAAAATTGCCATAATTGTCGTCGCCCGCGTCCTCAATGATCACCGCGATCTGGTAAATCTCCTTCTCCGGTTCCCGGATGATCAAATCCGTCGAGCACATCAAAAACAGGACGATCAAAAATATGATATAAACAAAGATCAGCAATTTACCCCGTTTCCCGATCATATTTGCACCTCTATGCCTTCTCTGACATAAGTCTCTATGAAAAGTACGGTTTTTCTCTTCATATTTTACTGCTCTCCATCGTTTCCGTATAAATTTCCGCGGGCAGGTGACAACGGATCACG
>CAYXKS010000021.1:0-11443 GCA_964465725.1 uncultured Bacteroides sp.
TATTGTGTTATACTAAATCATAATTGAGTTAACGACAAAGTACCTATACATGAGGAAGACGCAAGAAAAGAACGGTGAAAGTCAATCTGCCGGCAGCAGATATTGTGGTGATCATGATGGTAAGTCTATTGGACTCATTATGGAAAAGTAGCTCCAGGATTTTTTAGGGAAAATTGTAATTGAAATTAGTGCATTTTGCGTGAATTAGTGGAAGAATGCTATAGATGATATAATAATATAGTGTGACAAATAACAATAAGTTAATTTAGTAATAAAAATGAGGAAGGGTTTCGCAGATATGGAAAATGGACAAAACCGGATACACGCCACCGATGGTAAATTCATAGCCTTTGAAGGAATAGATGGAAGCGGTAAGAGCACACAGATTCAGTTATTGGCAGATAGGTTGAGAAAGACAGGCGTGGATTGTTATACGACGATGGAACCTACGGATTCTCCGATTGGATCTCTGATTCACCAGATTATGACAGGAAGGATCAAAACGGATAACAAGGCTATAGCAGCATTGTTTGTGGCGGATAGAATAGATCATTTGAAGAATGAAATAAACGGAATTGTAGCAAAGATTGAGGCAGGAATTACTGTCATTACGGATAGATATTATTTTTCTTCGTATGCTTACCATAGTGTGGACATGCCTATGGACTGGGTGATTCAGGCAAATGAACCATGCAAGGAGATTCTTCAGCCAACGATTACAATTTTTATTGATGTTGACCCTGACACGGCACTTGAAAGGATCACCCGGAACAGGACACATACGGAGTTATTTGAAAAGAAATCAAGGCTAGTAAAGGTCAGGGAAAATTATTTGAAGGCGTTTGAGAAATTAAAGGATATCGAAAGAGTAATTATTGTGGATGGAAACCAGACACCGGAAGCGATAGCGGAAGAAATAGCTTCTCATTTACTGTGAGATAATTTAGGATGGCGTGATGTAACAGTTCAGTCCAGGACTTTGCACTTGCTGCAAAGTCCGTGAGAACGTGTAAACTTAGCCAAGAGGGAATCTGCCCTCGCCGAAGGCGATCTGGAATGGCAGATTCCGTAACAGTGAAGCTGAAAGCTGAACTGTTACGGCGAGATGTAGGATATGTTATGATGTATCTGAATTGCTATAAAGTGATGAAAGAGAAGATCAGGAGGTTCTCATGAAAGAGTTAGAATACCCTTTTGACGGCGAATATATTCTCAAGAAATCCAAGAAGATCAAGCGTCAGCTTCTGGAGTCAGGAACAGATTTTCTGGACAAAAAAATTGCGGTGTTGGGTGGCAGCACGACACATGATATCATCAGAGTGCTGGAGGTGTTTCTTCTCAATCAGGGAATCCGGCCTCAGTTCTATGAATCGGAGTATGCGCAGTACTGGCAGGATATTATGTTTGACAATCCAGAGCTGGAAGCGTTTGCGCCGGACCTGATTTATATTCATACATCCAACAGAAATGTGACGGCTTATCCTGCAGTATCAGATACGGTGGAGCGGGTGGAGGCATTGCTGGAGGAACAGTATGAGCATTTCCGTGTTATGTGGGAGAAGATAGCAGACAAGTATCAGTGCCCCATTATACAGAATAATTTCGAGTATCCTTTTTACCGGTTACTGGGCAATCAAGAGGCCGTGTACCGGCAGGGACGCATTGGTTTCCTGAATGGACTGAATGAGAGATTCTATCAGTATGCGAGAGAGCATACGGGATTCTATATCAACGATATCAACTATATGGCGGCGGCGTATGGGCTTGACCGATGGTCTGATCCACTCTACTGGCATATGTACAAGTATGCTCTGTGTATGCAGGCGATCCCAGAGTTCGCGTTCAATCTGTCGAATATTATCAAGGCGGTTTTCGGTAAAAATAAGAAATCTCTGGTGCTTGACCTGGACAATACGCTCTGGGGTGGTGTTGTGGGAGACGACGGTGTGGAGAATCTGGAGATCGGGCAGGAGACGCCGATGGGACAGGTTTACGCGGAATTTCAGGAATATGTCCGGTCGCAGAAAGAGATCGGCGTGATGCTCAATGTCAATTCGAAGAATGAATATGAGAATGCAGTTGCGGGGCTGGAGCATCCGGAAGGAATTTTGAAGTCTGATGATTTCATCTTGATCAAGGCGAACTGGGAGCCGAAGAGTAAAAATATCGTGGAGATAGCTGATGAGTTGAATATTCTGCCGGAGAGTCTGGTGTTCGTGGATGACAACCCGGCGGAGTGTGAGATTGTGGCGACGCAGGTGCCGGGTGTGGCGGTTCCGGCGATCGGTACGCCGGAACAGTATATCCGCGTGCTGGATCATGCCGGATTCTTCGAAGTGACAGATCTGTCAGAAGATGACCGGAAGCGTAATGAAATGTATAAGGCCAATATAGAGAGACAGAGACAGCAGCGTAGTTTTGGGAACTATCGGGAATATCTGCTGTCCCTGGAAATGAAGGGGACGATCAGGGCTTTTGAGCCGGTCTATATGGCGAGGATCGCACAGCTTACCAATAAGAGTAATCAGTTTAATCTGACTACCAGACGTTTTACTCAGGGAGATATTGAGCGGTTCGCGGCTGATGATTCCTATATTACGCGGTACGGTAAGCTGGAAGACAAGTTTGGTGACAATGGTGTTGTTTCTGTCGTGATCGGCAGGAAAGGGTACCAAAACGAAACAGAGGCGGACGTTCCTGTGCTGCACATTGAACTCTGGCTGATGAGCTGCCGCGTGCTGAAACGCGACATGGAGTATGCCATGATGGACAGTATGGTGGAAGCATGTATGGAGTGCGGGATCGGTACGATTATGGGATATTATTATCCGACGGCTAAGAATGCCATGGTGAAGGAATTTTATTCCCTGATGGGATTCGTGAAGATTCATGAGGAAGAGAATGGGAGCAGTGTGTGGAAGTTTGAGATCCCGGCGGATTATGAGAAGAAGAACAAGGTAATTGCGGTTGAAGGTTGAACTACAATAGTTGCTAATTTTTGAAAATAATATTATACTACTTAATATAAAAAGAACACTTATGGCACTTCTTGCAATAAAAAGAATGGAGCGGGAATATGAGCAGAGAAAAAGTATTTGAAAAGTTGAATGAAGTATTTCGGGATGTGTTTGACGATGAGGAGATTGTTGTGACAGATGCGACGACGGCAGATGATATTGAGGATTGGGACTCTTTGGAGCATATCAACCTTCTTGCAGCGGTGGAGCAGGAGTTTGGCATTAAATTCAATATGGGACAGGTTGTTTCCATGAAAAATGTGGGAGAGATGGCGGACATCATTATCAGCCAGATTGGATAAAACAAACATGGCGGATAAAATAAATGGCAAGGTAAATGAATTTTATAAATTGCTGGAGAAACTCGGTAAGAGGAAGGAAGCAGTTCTTGTGTGGGCTTTCTTTTCACTGATCGTGTTTGGCGTGGCTCTGGGGACGGGGACGCTGACTTCCGGTTTTCACATGGTGGATGACTGGGAGTTTGCCAAGTATGTGGACTGGATGACGTTAGAAGGCGTAAGTCTTTGGGAGTGCCTGAAAAGAGCGGTCGGATTTGACATTACTCTGCGGTTTCGTCCACTGTATTATATTAACCGTGTGCTGATGGCGGCAGTGTTCGGCATTGATCTGACAGCAATGTCAGTTATCAAGGCTTCGGAGATTGTGGTGGCGTTTGTGCTGCTTTATTATTGTGCTAGACAGATGAAATGCAATATGGTTTATGCGGCGCTGTTTTCGATGACAGTACTGGTGGGATATCAGTCGGCAATATGGTGGAAGCTGGGGCCTCAGGAATCTTATGATATCATGATGTTTGCGTTGGGCTTTTTCCTTTTGCTCCGGTGGCTTGGGACGGGTCGGAAGTGGTATTCATTTGCCAGTGTGGGCGCTTTCTTTCTGATGTCGATATACAAGGAACCTTTTATTTTATTGCTGCCGTTTGTGGGACTCTATGTGCTGTATGAGGAGATGAAGGGCAGGAAAGTTACATTCCGGCATCTGTGGGAGGCAGTAAAACGCAGACTGCCTTATCTGCTTTCGATTGGTTTGATTTTTGTGGTGGAGATGTTTCTGATTGTGTTTGTGATCGGGACAAACAACTACTCTTATGTAGGGCTGGACGAGAGTATAACTCTGGAGCAGTACGCACAGGAATGGAGCCGGGCAGCGCATACGGATATGAAATGGTATGTAAGATTCGGAAGCCTGCTGGTGATGATCCTCCTGACCTATTGGGAACATGTGAAAAAGCTGGGCTGGGAAATTCTCCTTACTCTGGCTGTGGTGGTACCGCAATGTGTTACTTACAGTAAGACTGCTATGACGGAACGCTACCTGATTCCCTGTGTGGTTGGATTTGCTTTTTTCTTCGTGGTCGTCGGATGTAATCTCAGGCCATTAAGCGGAAAAAGGAGGATTGCGTATATGCTTTGCCTGTTTTTGATGCTGGCGGCTCATGGCAGAGTGGTGCTGTTTGAGGCAAAATACTTTACGTATCGGGGAGAAAGTATTCAGACGATGATGGAGTCTACGCTTGATCTTGTGAAAGGGACAGACAAAAAGGTTCTGGCTTGTTTCGCTCCTAATCTGGAGGGAAACAGGACGATGTATTACTGGTTCCGGCTTCATGGATATGATGAGGTTTTCTATTGGGAGGAGGACGAAAGGAAGATCAACCGCTCCTTTGGTCCAAGAGAGGATGAGCAGGCAGCGTTCGAGGAAATAGACGTGGTACTGATGTATAACCGTGAGGACCGTCACTGGTGTTATGAGCCAAGTCTGGATTTGAGCGGATTTACAGAGGTAAAATGCGGAACTGTTACCATGTATAAACGAGAGTAACAGAAAGAGATCTTCAAATGAAAATAAGGATTCTTAAAGAAATAATGTGACAAGCATGATAACATGTTATTTCTTTAAGAATCCTAGGGTCAGGTGAAAATCGCAGTAATCAGCGGATCAGTTCGATCATGCCGATATCAGCATGTGTCAGGAATACAACTTCGCGTCCATCCAATGCGGGGGCGCGGGTTGGAGTATCTATTGCGAGAAAACCGTTGGTGGTTAAGGCTGTATATGTCTGGTCAAAGTCATCGGTGAGATAACAGATATGGTATGGACTGTTTTTGTACTTTTTCATCAGACCAGAAACGACAGAATCCTCCGAGGCAGGGGAGACCAGCTCGATTCGATAGCCGTCTTTGATCAGAAAACAAATATTGACTTTGCGGATATCATCATAGACAGTATCATGTTCGATCTGATAACCGAGCGAGAGAAAGGTCTGTATGGCCTTTTCTATTTTTTTGACCAGGTATCCGATATGGTGTACACTTAAAGATGGCATGGGTAACTCCTTGTGTAAATTACTATTTTAACACTTAATACTTATTTTTTAGTATAAGTAATTTTATTTGAAAATGCAAGGTTAAAGGCAGGAGTCATTAATTGATAAAGGTCTAATGTCGTTGGGATAAGTCGGACGCGCATGCCATTGTGTATTGGCTTAACTTAATTCGATGTGCTGGCAGAGAACAGGAAATGAGAAAAGGAAATAACTGAGAAAATGAAAGAATTATATGTAAAATACAAGGACTTTATCATGGAAGTGGTCCATTTCGGCATGGTAGGAGTAATCAATACGCTGATGGGTTGGATCATTATGGCGGTGCTCTATAATCTGATCCATATGAATTACTGGCTGTCCAGCGGTATCTCCTATTTTATTGGAAGTGTTTTCTCCTATCATGCCAATGGCAAGCTGACTTTTAAGGTGGAAAACAAGGACAAATGGCTTCCGTGGCGTTTCGCCGTCAATATTATTGTGTGTTATCTGATCGCGTTCAGCGTGGCGCAGCCGCTGGTGAAGAAGGTTCTGGAGGCGCAGCCGAAGGTGATTGTGGATAATGTGGCCATGGTTCTGGGAATGTGCCTTTTTATTGTCATGAATTTCTTCGGACAGAAATTGTTTGTGTTTAAAAAGGTGAAGCATTGAAAGGGGCAGCTTATTGTATGCCGGGACAAGGAGATAATAGCGGACATGAGGAAACTGGCAAACCAAAAGTGGTTTATATGGATAACTGAATATTGGTTTGTGTTTCCGGTCGCGGGGTTTCTGGCGTTGGCGGCGGGGGTGTTTTTCGGGTATGGAGAGCGCAGCTACATTGCGGTTCATGACAATATGGATCTGTTTCTGGCGCAGTTTCAGATGCTGAAGAATACGGACAGTTTCTTAAAGCACGGCGTGGATGTTCCCTTTCTGGGTGGGATTAGCAGGGATAATCTTCCCTCTGAACTGTCTTTGTACAGTCTGCTGTATATGATTTTTCCGACGTATACAGCTTATGTGCTGGGGATTCTGGGGAAAATACTGCTGGGGATGTTTTCTTTCCGCCTACTGGCGGGAGAACTTTTTCCTGACAAGTATGTCATTTACAGGCCGCTTATCTATATGACTGGATTTGTCTATGGGATCATCTGGTTTTTTCCGGCGTTTGGATTTGCGTTCGCTTCGATTCCGCTCTGTGTGTATTTTCTGGTCAGGATATACCGTCATTCCGGGAAGGGCTGGTATCTGGCGCTGCTTGCGTATCCGTTGGTATCCTATTTTTCCTATCACGGGATTTTTATTCTGGGGTATCTGGTCATCGCTATCTTGTGGCTGTCGATTCGGGACAGGAAACCGGCCTGGTCGCTTATTGCGGCGCTTTTTGTGTTGGCGTTTGGGTATGTGGGATGTGAGTACCGGTTGTTTGGGCAGATGCTTTTTGGTGAGGAAGTGACGATACGGTCTTCCATGGTGAATGTGGATCTGTCTCCGGCAGAAATCTTGCGGGAAATCGGGACGGTCTGGAGAGATGGGATATTCCATGCGGATGGGGTGCATACAAAAGTGGCGCTGCCCGTCTGTGTGGTATATTTTGTGATACTGAATGGGATGTATCTGTATAAGAGGCAGTGGAGGAAAATTTTTCATGACCCTTTTAATTTTGTGATGGTATTTATCCTGTTCAATAGCGTGGTCTATGGCTTGTATGATTTCGGGCCGCTCAGAAGGCTGGTGGAAACGCTTATTCCGCCGCTTAAGGGATGGCAGTTTAACCGGACAATCTTTTTCAATCCTTTTCTTTGGTATGCAGCGCTGTTTCTTGTGCTGATCCGGCTTTACGACAGAGGCATCTGGACGATGTGGGCCGCTAATTTTATTATATGTCTTGCTGCCCTGGCGGTTATTTTGACGCCGAACCGGTATAATGATCTGTACAGCACCTGTTATAACAGGGCTTATGAGTATTTCCACGGAACGGAAGTGGACGAATTGGATTATGAGCAGTTCTATGCGCAGGAACTTTTTGAAAAGATAAAAGAAGAAATGGGCTATCAGGGGGAATGGTCGGCGGCTTACGGGTTTCATCCTGCTGTGCTGGAATATAACGGAATTGCCACATTGGACGGTTATCTGGGATTTTACTCCCAGCAGTACAAGGAAGAGTTTCGGAAAATAATCGCTCCGGCGTTGGAGAGAGTGGAAGCGACGAGAATCTATTATGATGATTGGGGCGCCAGGGCATATCTGTATTCGGGAACGGACTTAAGCATTGTCAATGCAACGAAAACGGTGTATGCTACGGATTATGATATATATATAGATGTGGATGCTTTTCGAAAGTTGGGTGGAGAATATATCTTCTCGCGGATCGAACTTGGCAATGCCAAGGAGGTTGGCCTAGAATTGCTGATGAGTGATACGGCGGAGGATGGAAGCTGTACGGTTTATGTATATAAGGCTAGTATATTGGATAACTAAATATCCTGTTATATGTAATGGAAACCATTGAATTTACTGGGTTAAACTTTCTCTTGAGGAGGATCAATGTGGGGAAACAGTAACGATAAAGGCTGACGGACTTACTATGCAAAATAAGTGCAACAGTGAAGCCGAAGACTGAACTGTTACTTACAGAAGTACTTCAGGGTTAGCCTGCAATAATTATAGAGAGTAAAAATGGAGGAACATTATGTCAATCAGAGTACACAACTTCGCAGGTGTACTTGGCTGGAACGCCAGGAAATACCTGCCCAGATTATCGAGTGAAAGTTATTTGAAGCTGCAGTTCGTGGCGAGAAGACGGCAGCAGAGGAAATATATCGATTACTTTTACAGTCAGAAAGAGACGCCTCATCCGGTGGTGGTCAATCTGGAGACGGTCAATCGCTGCAACAGCACCTGCGAGTTCTGCACGGCCAATATTCATGCGGAGAAGCGGCCCTACAAGAAGATGGAGGAAGATCTGTACTACTCCATCATTGACCAGCTTCGCGACTGGGGATACAAGGGACATCTGACACTGTACGGCAACAATGAGCCATGGTTGGACAACCGCATTGTAGAATTTCATAAATATGCGAGAGAGCAGCTGCCGGATGCTTTTATCTTCATGTCCACCAATGGACTGTTGCTGAATGTGGAGAAGGTGAAAGCTGTGGTGCCATATCTGGATCAGTTGATTATCAATAACTATTGCCTCAATATGAAAATGCATGACAATGTCAAGGTGATCCATGATTATATCAAGGCACATCCACAGGAGTTTAAGGATATAGATGTTTTGATTCAGATACGGTATTTGAAAGAGGTGTTGACGAACCGCGCGGGCAGCGCGCCGAACAAGCAGTCCAAAGGCAAGGTGATCAAGGAGACTTGTCTGATGCCTTATACGGATATGTGGATCATGCCGAACGGCAAGCTGGGTATCTGCTGTTGTGACAATTTTGAGACTACGGACCTGGCGGATTTGAGGCAGGTTTCTCTGAAAGACGGATGGGTCAGCGCCAAGTATCAGGAGCTGCGGGACGCGGTGAAGGATGGCAGGCAGAACTATCCGTTCTGCAAGTATTGTGATTTCATAGATGCGGGGCTGCGTATGGATGCGGTAAACGATGTGCTGAAACATCACGACAAGATGCATGGGGCAAGACAGACTATATTCAGGAAATAAGGGTGATGGCAGCACGATTAACAAATATGAAAAGGTGAAACAGATTGATGAAAAATATAATTTTTATATTTCTGACAGTATGTCTGGCGTTTGTGGTTTTGACAGCGTGCGGTGTATCAGGGCATGAAGGCAGTGCAGGGGGAAATACACCGGAAAATCTGACAGTGGAGGAAAATGGCATCACTTCGGAGGATATCATATCAGAGAAAGAAGATGTTCCAGAAGATGGCACTGTGTCAGAGAAAGAGGATATGCCGGAGAAAGATACTGTGCCGAGGGAAGAAACTGCAACAGGGAAAGAGAGCATGTCGGGGAAAGAAACCGTAACAGAGGCAGTCGGTGGAAATTCCGAGGAAGGTACGCCGAGTGAGAAAAATGACGTAACCGGAGAAACGATAAAGCGTGTAGAACAGGGAATGAAGTTCTCAATCTTGGGAGACAGCATTTCCACCTACAGAGGTTGGATACCGGAGGGAAACAGAGACTTCTACATGGAAAACGGTCCCGTTCAGGATGTGTCGCAGACATGGTGGAGGCTTGTGATGGATAGTTTGAAGTTGGAGTTATGCTCCAATGGTTCCTGTTCTATGAGTGCATGCTCCGGGGATTCCGGCAGCCAGGACCCGCTCGTTGGCAGCAGCGATCTCAGGATTTCTCAACTGGCTGGGGAAAACGGGGAGGCTCCGGATTTTATCATTGTGTATATGGGTACCAACGATATGGTTGGAAGCGTCCCGGTAGGTGATAATGACGGGCGGCAGCCGGTGGAGGAAGGCTATGTGGATAATTTCAGCGATGGCTATACTCTGATATTGGATAAGCTAGAGAAGAGTTATCCGACGGCGCAGATTTATTGTTGTACGATACTTCCGTTAGGAGACTGGGGAACCGATCAGCCGTTTGTTCCCTTTGTCAATGGCCAGGGGCTTACCTCAGAGCCATATGCCGACCAAATTAGGACGATTGCTGGCAACAGAGGCATTCCGGTGATAGATTTGTATCACTGTGGGATCAACATAGACAATATGGCGCAGATGACCGCTGATGGCGTTCATCCGACGCCCGAGGGGATGCAGTGCATTGCGAATATGGTAATGAAATGTATAGCGGGATAATAAATAAAAATAAAAGTTAAAAAATTGAAATTGTAAAATGCGAATGTACTCCGATGTGTATTGAAAAGAGCCTAGAAGGAAAGTGATCTTTTCAGGATACATCGGAGTTTTTTATTGTGTGTGAATTCATAGAATATATATGCAGATGGGAAGGAGAGCAAGTTAAGAATACGGAAAGGCTTTTTAAGAATATCTTAATAAAAACTTGAAGAAAACTGGAAGTTTTAATCGTTATGATATATATAGAAAACGACATAACGAATTTCTGATTCCGATTCTTTCAGGAACCATATGTGGAAACCTTTGCAGAACCGGGAACGAAATTTCCAGTGTCATTAGCTGTAGAAAAAGAGAAATCATAATGCGCATATGAGAGCTTGTACGACAAATCAGGAAAAAAAGGAAACGTAACGCTTATCCGGATGATTACGAAGAATAAGCTTACGAAAAACAATGCAATATGGAGGTAAGATATGAAATACATAACATTTACGGTTCCCTGTTATAATTCACAGGATTATATGAGACGCTGTATCGACTCTCTGCTTCCCGGCGGAGAAGATGTTGAGATTATAATTGTGGATGATGGCTCCACGGATGCTACGGGAGAAATAGCAGATGATTATGAAGAACATTATCCTGACATTGTCAGAGTCGTCCATAAGGAAAACGGAGGACATGGTTCCGGGGTCAATGCCGGTCTGGAGAGGGCGTCTGGTGTCTATTTTAAGGTAGTTGATTCGGACGACTGGCTGGAGGAGGGCGCTTACGCCAGGCTGCTTAGCCGTATCAGGGGATTTTGTGTCAGGAAGGAGAGCCACCTGATCGGGGAGATACCGGACTTGTTTGTGTGCAACTATGTGTACGACCATCTGGATGAAGGAACGAGCCGGGTTATGCAGTACAGTAATGTTTTTCCCATTGAACAGATGTGTGATTGGAATGATATAGGAAGATTTCGTGCGTCCCAGTATCTGATTATGCATGCGCTTGTATTCAGGACGCAGCTTCTGCGGCAAGTCGGGGTCGTTTTGCCGGAGCACACCTTCTATGTAGACAATATTTTTGCTTATCAGCCGCTTCCGGCCGTGGATCATATTTATTATATGAACATCGATCTGTATCACTACTATATTGGCAGGGAGGACCAGTCGGTAAATGAGAAGGTGTTGATGAGCCGTATTGACCAGCAGATTATGGTGACGGAGATCGTGTCAAAATGTGTTGACTTGAATGAGGTCAGGGAAATCTATCCGAAATTGGCAGAATATATGTGCCGTAATATATCAATTATGATGGCAATCTCGTCGAT
>CAYXKS010000021.1:11543-22219 GCA_964465725.1 uncultured Bacteroides sp.
ATTATGTTCAGTCGGATGTGACTGGCATTATGTTCAGGATATGTATTTTCCTGGGGAAGGATATCAGACAGAGAAATTGCGCTTATAATCTGGAAGGAAATTAAATAGATTGAAAAGAGTACTTATGGCATCTAATGCTTGCACTGTACTTTTCGCAGAACGTTTATGTCTGGAAAGACATGAGGTGCAAGCATGTGATTGAAATAGCATATTCAGGAAGGGTTGATTATAGATGGAACATATTTACATTGCCATGGTGGATACGCCGGGATTGTTTGCGGCGTTGATACGGAGGTTTTTGAGACAGAGATATATACATGTAGTGATTGGCATGGACGCAGGGCTTAATGAGGCTTACAGCTTTGGGAGGCGTAATCCCAGAGTGCCGCTGTTTGCAGGATTTGAAAAGGAAGACAAGAGAAAGATACTGCGGGCTTTTCCGACAGCGGAGTATATGGTCTGTGAAGTGGAGTGCAGCAGGGAGCAGAAAGCCAGGATACAGGAGCGGCTTCGGCAGGACTACAAGAAAAGGTTTCGGTATCATTATGCTGTGCCAGGGCTGCCGTTTATTGTATGGGGACACCCTTTTTACCTGAAAAATCAGTATACTTGTTCCTCCTATATCGCCAGACTGCTGGAGGAACAGAAGATCAAGATTTCGGAGAAACATTTTTCGCTGGTGACACCGAAAGATTTCTATTTATATCCAGATAAAAAGGTGATTTTTGAGGGCAGACTGAAAGAATTTGTAAACGGAGAATATGAAAATGCGTACAATGCCCGTAGACGCCTGCAATATGTGGGAGTATAAGATATACTTCCTGACAGCGTCATAGCGGGGGAATCTGCTTCCCGCCGAAGGCGGCTTGGAATGTGAGGATTTCATAACGGTGAAGTCGAAAACGGAACTGTCATGAAAGTTTAAGAGAGAAACAGCATATCATAAGGGCAACAAGAAGGGTGGTAGGATATGGATGTCAGCCAAAATCGGGTTAAGGGAATAGCGGTCAACCGGAAAAGAGTCCTGGAGGGGGCTTTTTTCCTGGTTGTTATGCTCTTGTCTTTCTATACGATCTTTCACGGGCAGGATATGGGGCAGATACGGCACGCACTCGGCAAACTGTCGCCGCTTTCGCTGTGTGCCGCTATGGCCACGGCTCTGTTCTTTGTCAGCGCGGAAGGGATCATGATCTTCTATTTATTGCGCTCTTTAAACGGGAGAAGCAGTCTGGGAAGATGTATTTGCTATTCCTTTATAGGGTTCTTCTATTCCGGGATCACACCGTCGGCGACGGGTGGTCAGCCGATGCAGCTCTACTATATGAATAAGGACCGCAATGGTCTGTCGGAGTCATCGGTTGTCCTGATGACGGTGGCGCTGATTTACAAACTTGTGCTGGTGCTGATCGGGATCGGAACGTTGGTGTTCTGGCATGGACCGCTTCGGAATTACCTGAAAGAGTATTTTCCGCTGTTCCTGTTAGGACTTGCGCTGAATACGATTCTTGTTGCTATTTTGCTGGCGGTGATGCTGGCGCCGGAGAGTATGAAAAAAATTATTTCCGGGATAGAAGGGCTGCTGGTACGTATTGGAATATTGAAAAAATCTGTGGGAAGGCTGGAAAAGATAGAGCAGTTTGTAGGCGGCTATCGGGGAGCGGTTCGCTTTTTGCTGGAGCACAGGGGCAGAGTTGCGGTAGTGTGTCTCTTTACGTTCGTACAGAGGGCTAGTGTTTTCGTGTTGACGTGGATTATCTACCGGGGATTTTCACTGGAGGGGACCGATGCACTGACGGTCATGCTGCTACAGGCGTCCGTCTATATTGCTGTGGATATGTTGCCGGTACCGGGTGCGCAGGGGATTACGGAGGTGATGTACAGAAGCGTGTTCAGTGGTATCTTCACCGGAGAATATCTGATGCCGTCGCTGTATGTGACGAGAGGAATCAATTTCTATTTCGTGCTGATCGTCAGCCTGGGGGTGGTGGCGGTGAATCATTGTTACGTGCGCCGCAGAAGGCGCGGCAGTCTTTACAGCGCCTGATTATTTGGCTATAATACAGACAGGAAGTTATCATTAACACGATATATGGAAAGCAGGCGGCTATATGCTGTACAATGCAGAAACAATCGAGAACCTGGCACGGAAACTGGAGCGGCTGCGGATTCTGAATGATCTGGAAGAGTGCAGGACGTTGGAAGAGTATCAGGAACTTACAAAGAAATATGAATTATTGTGCAACGAAGATAAGGAATAACGGCAGAAAAATACCTTTTATGAGATGGCCAGGCTGGTACGGCCATTCATGAAAGGTATTTTCAGGAGGATGTTTCTTATTCATATTTTATAGCGCCAACTTTGCATAAGGTGCAGTCTTCTATAAGATGCAGATTTTCGTAACGTATTTAAAAAGGGATCTTTCTTCTCTATGAGGATGTCTCGTGATATACCTTCTCCGTATTGACATTCCAGATATTATCCTTGGTCTTGACACCGTTTACGATATTTTTCACGGTTTCGAAGGAAGTGACCATGGAGTGGTCAATATTGTTATACCGGTGCTGGCCGTTGCGGCCGACGCAGTATAGGTTGTCTATGGTCTTAAGGTAATCCACGAGGGTATCGATATCTTTGTAGGTATCGAAGTAGGCGGGATATGCCTTCTTGACACGTTCCACATGGGAATCCATGACATCGTCAGGCGAGTCGATCAGCCCCATGTGTACGATTTCATCGATGGCGAATTTGGTGAATTCTTCGTCGGTCATACTCCAGTATTTATCTCCCTCGAAGCAGAAATATTCCAAGCCGATCCAGACAGTATGCTCCAGATCCTTGATCATATAGGGGGACCAGTTGTTGTAGATCTGGAAACGGCCCAGCATGACGTCGCGGTCGTGGACATAAACCCAGCAGTCGGGAACGATATTGCTGATGGTCTTTAACTTGGTCTTGTTCTTCAGGTTTAATTTCGGCAGCAGGAGTCCCACTGTCATGTAGTCGCGGTATGGCAGCCCGGCAGCTATCTCGGAAGGACGCTCCGGCACGTCGTTCATGCCTGCAACTAGATCCTTGACGGGCATGGAGGAGATGAAGATATCTCCATCGACAGTAATCGGTTCACCGTCTTTTACATAAGTCAGGGAAGTGATATGGTTGTTCTCATCCTTGTGCAGATTGGTGACAAGGCATCCGGTCATGATAGTGCCGCCCATTTTACGGACTTCATCAGCCGTCACTTCCCACAGCTGGCCGGGGCCAAGCTTCGGGTAACTGAATTCTTCGATCAGGGAAGTTTCCACCTCGCGATTCTTCTTGCCGGGAATCATCTTGGAAAACACGTCCTTAATAATGGCGGCGATGGAAAGGCCCTTAACACGTTGGTTGCCCCAGTCAGGAGCGATTACGCTGGGATGACGTCCCCAGAGATTTTCGGTATAATATTCAAAAAACATGGAATATAACTTACGGCCAAAGCGGTTGATGTAGAAATCTTCCAGAGAGTTCTCTTTGCGTTTATGGATTACGGAAGCAAGATAGCTGCACCCGGCTTCGATCGTGTTGACCAGCCCCATGTTGATAAAAGTTTCCGGCTTAAAAGAAATCGGATAATCGAAAAATTTATGTTTAAAATAGATACGGGAAACCCTGTGCCGGCGAAGCATAACCCGGTCTTCTTTCTCAGGGTCGGGGCCGCCGGGAGTGAGTGTCATCTCACGGTGGAGTACGATATCGTCATAGGTGGGGGAACCCTGTAGAGGAAGCATATTGTTCCACCACTCATTGACTTCCGGTACTTTAGAGAAGAAGCGGTGTCCGCCCATGTCCATACGGTTGCCTTTATAGTTGACGGTTTTGGAGATGCCGCCCATGGCATTGCTTTCCTCCAGGACGACGACTTCATAGTCTTTACTTTGCTTTAACAGTTCGTAAGCGGCAGTCAGCCCTGCGGGGCCTGCGCCGATAATATATACTTTTTCCATGAAATACCTCGCATTTTAACAGACGCAGTCTGTAACAGTACGGTTTTGCTGGGTCGTCAATGCGCAGTTTACGCGCATTTCGACTATAAACAATAACCACAGTTTACCATATTCCGGCAGGATTGTACAGTGACATCTTGCCCCCTTCTTTGTGAAATGGTATACTGAAATAATAGTTTGTAGCGGTTTGACCAGCAATACCATTTAGTGAAGGAAATCATTTCGGGTGCGTTCGACTGGTAACGAAAATTCAGAACAGAGAGGCTATCAATGTTTCAGATTACAGGTTTATTTTTCTGGCTTATCCTTATACCGTTTTGTATCGGTCTGGTTCCGGCCAGTTTTACAGCAAAGGAGAGAAGAAGCCCTGCCTTTATTTTCCTGGCGGGTTATTTTACAATGTGGGCGTTGTATGGCGTGGTGACGATTCCCATAGTATTGTTTGTAAAATATGACAATTTTATTTTGGCGTCTAATTGTTTCCTGATACTCAGTGTTCTTGCCGCCGTTGCGGGCGTGTATTTGACTTTCCGGAGAGGAGAGTCCTACGCGGCAAGAGACGTCTCTATGGACAGGTTGATATCCTGGGAGGAAAATGGGGAACAGGCGGTGCGCAAGGTGATTCGTGATATGTCCCGGGCGGAGCGGATCGAGTGGCTGCTTTTTTTTGTTCTGCTGTGTTTTCAAATGTATAAGGCTGTGGCCTATGCCTCAAATGATGGAGATGACGCCTACTATGTGGTGGAATCGCTGATCGCGCAGCAGGCGGATACCATGTATAGCATTCTGCCTTACACCGGGCGTCATACCGGACTGGATATCCGTCATGCGCTGGCGGTCTTTCCGATGTGGATAGCGTTCGTGGCGCAGAAGTGCGATATCCACGCTACCATATTGTCACACACTATTATGCCGCTGGCGCTGATTCCACTCACATATCTTGTCTATTACGAGATTGGGAAGATACTGTTTCGCAGACCATGTGGAAAACATTCATCAGGGAAAAAGAGCCAGAAAAGCAATCAGAAAAACAATCAGAAAAACAATCAGGAGGACATATTCGCCAGAGAGAATCTCCCGCTTTTTATGATTCTGATAGCAGTGTTCCAGATTTTCGGAAATGTTTCGATTTATACGACTGAAACTTTTTTCCTGACAAGGACCTGGCAGGGAAAGTCAGTGGCGGGCAGTCTGGTTATTCCTGCTATGTTCTGGCTGTTTCTACTGCTCTATGATGGAGCCGGAAGGAAGCAGGAAGCGGGTGAAAATGAAGAACTGGCCGGAAAACAGCCTGCCAAAGCGGGAATATGGTTTCTACTTGTCTGTGCCAATATTACTGCCGGTATCTGCAGTTCTATAGCGGTTTTTCTGGTATCCATTCTGATGGCGGCCGCGGCAGTGTGCCTGGCTTTTGCAGAGCGGGACTACAGGGTAGTGATCAAGATGGGAGCAGCTTGTATTCCGAATGCGGTCTATGTGATGACGTACTTGATTATGGGTTATGGATATCTGCTGAGGTGAGAGCGGGATGGTGGATGTGACTATTAAGCACTTAACAATGGTTCTTTGCGAAAAATGGCTAAATTTTGGTTCCGGCTTATCCGGGTTAGGTTGGATGTCATTAGAGTGAAGACGGACGCGTCGGACGTTATGTAAAGACTTAACTTATGACGTTAATTCAGATCAGAGAATGCTATTTATAATAATGATAATAATGTAGAAAGCATAGAGACCAGTATATATGTGGGGTATTTTTTTAGAGAGTGTTGTTATATTTAAGAATTATATGGGGTATCATGATCACCATTATCTGGCGTTCCTTTTTCTTGGGATTCTATTGTATCTGTGGGTAACAGAGAAGGACAGACACAGGCGGGCGGTTTTCGTCTATATGCCTACGCTGCTGCTTCTGATGTTCCTGTGCCCACTGTTTCGCAAAGTGTTTGTACGGCTGCTGGAAGATTCGGAAACATACTATAGATTGTTGTGGCTTCTGCAGATGAGTATGGTGACCGTTTACGGAACAATCAGACTTTGTGCAAGACATCGCAGGATAGGATTGGCTGTTATGTGCGTGTTGGTCATCCTGTGCGGTGACTATGTCTATGACAGTGAATATATTGTCAAGGCAGAAAACGCTTACCATCTTCCGCAGGATGCGATAGATGTCGTGAATCTGATTGAGCCGCAGGAAGGGCGGATTACGGTGCTGATGCCAGCGGATTTGATTCCTTATGTCAGACAGTACAGTACGAATATCGAGCTGCCCTACGGGCGGGAGATGTTGATAGCCAGATGGGATTATTACCATCCCATGTACGAGGCGACGGAACGGGCGGAAGTGATCGAGACCGGGACTTTTGTGGAATTAGCGCGGGAGTATCCCTGTGCCTATGTTGTACTGAAAGAAGATCGTGAGATGACACAGCCCTTGACGGAGTACGGATTTGAAGTGTATGGTCAGGTGGGAGAGTTTGTGATCTACCGAGATACAATAAAGTAATACCATTAAGTGAAGCCGGACGCGTCCGGCCTAACTTAATGACATTGAGTACTGAACTGTCACAAAGCAATATTTACAGAGAGGTAAATATGTTATTTAATTCCTATATTTTTGTATTTCTTTTTTTTCCTATATGTTTGCTTGGCTATTATGGACTGTTGCATTTACAGAAGATGAAAATGGCCAAGCTTTTCCTAATTGCCATGTCCTTTTGGTTCTATGGATATTTTAATGTGTCCTATCTGCTTATTATGGTTTGCAGTATCGCGGGGAACTATCTTTTCCACAGAATGTTGTCGTACAGGCAAAGCAAAACGCTTATGGTGGCAGCGGTGGTGGCCAACCTGGGACTGCTGTTTTATTTCAAATATTTTGATTTCTTTCTTTCCACGATAAACGCTGTGTTTGGTACATCCGCTATGTTGCGGGATATTTTGCTGCCGCTTGGCATCAGTTTTTTTACATTCCAGCAGATTTCTTTTGTTGCTGACACTTACCTGGGAGAAGTGAAGGAATGCCCATTTGTGGATTACACGCTGTTTGTGGCCTTTTTTCCTCAGCTGATCGCGGGGCCTATCGTCAATCATGGCGAGATGCTTCCTCAGTTTCGGAATCTGGGAAGGAAACCTGCTCAGTGGGATCGCATTGCTGAAGGATGCGGACTATTTATTCTGGGATTGGCAAAAAAGGTGCTGCTGGCAGATACTTTTGGAACCGGTGTGGACTTTGGGTACGGGAACCTAGCTGCGCTCGGACGGACAGACGCGGTGATCGTTATCTTAAGTTACACATTGCAACTGTATTTCGATTTCAGCGGGTACTGCGATATGGCCAGGGGAATCGGAAAGATGTTAGGGATCGAGATTCCCATCAATTTTAATTCGCCATACAAGGCGGTGAATATCGTTGATTTCTGGAAAAGATGGCATATTACGCTGAACCGTTTCTTTACGAAATATGTCTACATACCGCTGGGTGGCAACAGGAGAGGGCCGGCCCGGATGTACCTGAATCTGATGATTGTATTCTTGCTAAGTGGAATCTGGCATGGAGCCGGGTGGAATTATCTTGCCTGGGGCGCCCTGCACGGCGTACTCTACGTGATTACCAGATTCTGGCAGAGGCATTTGCAGAAATGCGGGGGACAGAAAGATGGTGCTCAGAAAGAGACAAGTGTGGGAAAAGTGACACAAACGTCGCAGATTGTGGCGGTGAAGGCGAAAAAAACATTTATGACATTCGTGTCACAAATCTTGCTGTTTCTCTATGTGTCGGTGGCATGGGTATACTTCCGGGCGGAAAGCATTGCTCAGGCTAACAGACTTCTGCTGACGGCAGTGAAGGGACCGGCACAGAAGATATCCATGGAACTGGCGGAATGTTTCCAGATGGATGAATTCTGGTACGTCCTTAAGGTACTGCATCTGGATAATATGTCATATAGCAGGTATATCCTGATGTGGCTGCTGTTGGCGGCTGGAATTTATCTGGCGATGATCGGCCGGAACGCGGCGCAGAGGATGGAACGAGTTCATTATCGGGTAGGTTCCATGATGGTTTTCACGGTTTTGGCGGTATGGTGCGTACTCACCTTTTCTAAGGTAAGCACGTTCCTGTACTTTAATTTTTGACACAAGCGGGCCGTAGTGAGAATGCTGACGTTTGGAATGAGCAGATTCTGTAACAGTGAAGCTGAGGATTGAGCTGTTATACAGTGGCGCTGAGGATAGAACTGTTACATAGCAGTGCGCAGGTTGACAGACAAAAGGAGTCTGCAGAAAGGCATAGTTTCTTAGGATGAATCGATATAAAAAGTGGATTTTATCCATAATAAGTATGATTTTCATATGTTTGTTTTTTGTGGGGGCGCTGGTGGTTTATGTAGATCCCTTTTTCCAGTATCATGCGCCTCTTCCAGAATTTCCTTATCTGGTGGACAATCAGCTTAGCCAGAATCCGGGTATGGCCAAAAACATGGATTATGACAGTGTGATTCTGGGGTCATCCATGACGGTTAATTTCAACACGAACTGGTTTACGGAACTGATGGATCTTAACACGATCAAGCTCAATTACAGCGGCGCTTATCCTAAAGATCAGTCAAACATTATGAAGCTCATTTTTGAGAGTGATAATCAGGTGGATGCTGTTTTCCTAGGAGTGGATGTGATGACATATACAGGAGGCGTGGAGGAGACGAAATATCCTATCCCCTCATATCTGTATGATACGAATCTGATGAATGACGTACAGTATCTTTTTAACAAGGATGTGCTGCTTAACTATATCTTAAGGCCGCTGGCGGACCCGGATAAAACTGATCTGGCCACAGTCTACCAGAGCTGGTGGACGGACGAGTATTACAATATTCAGTGGGTCATGCATAACTATGAGCAGCCGGAAAAGGTGGACGCCAGGACGCCTGAGGACGCGTATCTTGAGAGTGTGGGCAAGAATCTTGAGGCTAACATCTGTCCTTATATTGAGCAGAATCCGGATACTATATTCTATATTTTCTTTCCACCTTACAGCATTTTGTATTGGAATGATGTGACCCGGGAGAATCATCTGGAAGCGACTATGGCTGAATATCAGTTTATTGCGGATACCCTGCTTGCCTATGAGAATGTGCGGGTGTTCTTTTTCCCGAATCAGGAATGGATCGTGACGGACTTAAATAACTATGCGGATTACAGCCATTATCACAGAGATATCAATTACTATATGACGCAGTGTTTTGCGGAGGGAACCTGTGAGGTGAAAAGTAGCGCGGAAATGGCACAGGAGCTTAAAAAGATGCGGGATGTGATCGATAGATTTGATTTTGAGGGGTTGTTTTCGGTGGAGTACTGACAGAAAGGTTATGAGCATTTGGTTAGACAGGCTTTTTTATTCTATAGGAAATTCCTTGCGCTTATCCGAGTTCGCGCAGCAACGCAAGCGAACCTCGCAAACGAGCTGCATGGCGCGTGTACGCTCAGCGCAGCGGGGTGCGCTGAGCGGTCGCCATAGGTGTTCTTTTTATTCTTGTGCCTCATGTCTTCTCTGACACAAACGCTTTGTGAAAAGTGCGGTGCAAGTCCTGGGATGGATGGTTATTCCGCCTTCAAATCAGGGAAAATACTCTGGACAAATCTGTCCGCCAGCAGTTTTCTTCCGGCGTCGTTGAAATGGATATAATCCGTCATATAGTCCAGATAATTGTCCTCATTGATAGAACCATAGAAGTTATCAATAAAGGAAACACCACAGTCACTGGTGGTATCCAGTTCTTTCTGTAAATAATGGCTCAATGTACCGTGACCGAGGTCAATACGGTCGCCATTCTCGAAGTTGCCTTCCTCATTGATATGGTGGCAAAAAGTATGGGACATCACTACGATGCGAATATGGGGCCAGGCTTCCTGAATAGCCTTGACACCAGAGCGCAGGGCGCCAGTATAGGTGATAGGATCCTCAAGATCATTAGGGTCCTCGCAGGGCCGTCTGTTGATATAGTCGCTTCCGTCGTACATAATACAGATGATATCCAGACTGTTCATATCCAGGGATTCCAGCATAGCGGTAGTCTTGGGAAACGATTCGTCAAAGCTGTAGGTGGCCGCCGTTTTCATCAGTTCAAAGTCACCTGTCGCAAGGCTCTTAGCCACATTGGCGAAGGCAAAGGCGTCCAGAATATATCCGTCATTGTAGTCCTCAAACTGCACGGCCATGGTGGTGCCGGTAAAAGATCCGTTGTAAACAGTGGCGCCTGTCTTGGCAGCGATCTGCTCCGCCAGTCCGCCAGGTCCCTGGTCCAGGGAAAAAGGGTCGTCGCCGAGACAAAGAATCGTGGTTACACCGTCGTCTACATGTCCTTCCAGCTTGTCCGGGGCCAGAGGAATGATGTAGTCCATCGCCTCTGTGTCAAAATCGGTAGTCTGGTAATTCGGGTCATAGTCGGAAGGAACACCCTTGTTCCATATATACAGCCTGACGGCGGAGAATCCCACGATCAATAAGATGACGACCAGAAAGATCAGGTGAATATTCACATGAAAATGCTTCTGCTCTTTCGCTGAAGGTTTCTTCGGCTTATCCGGTCTTTTGTTTTCACTCATAGTTTCTACCTCTTTCTTAAATCATGTTGCTTTCTTATAGTCTACTATGAAATAATATAAAAATCCATGTTTTCCGTTTTTTTTAATAA
>CAYXKS010000022.1:0-7459 GCA_964465725.1 uncultured Bacteroides sp.
GATTAGATTGATTGCATTGCTCTTGTTGGTAATATCGTATATTATATTGTATAAGACCAGATTCGGTTTGCGATGGGGTATTTGATTTCTGACAGAGGATATTTGCCAGGGAACGCTGAGTCTCACACATTAAAATATCTGGGAATGTGGGTATTCTGTGTATAAAGTGAAAGGAGGAATACAGATTATGAAGAATTATTCAGAAGATGCGAGCAGACAATATCATATACAGGTCGCGCAGGGGGAGGTCGGAAAATATGTAATCATGCCGGGTGATCCAAAGCGATGTGTGAAGATCGCACAGTATTTTGACAATCCGGTTCTGGTGGCGGATAACAGGGAATATGTGACTTATACGGGAACACTGGATGGTGTGAAGGTGAGCGTGACTTCCACGGGAATCGGAGGACCGTCCGCCTCGATTGCGATGGAAGAGCTGTACCGGTGCGGCGCAGATACCTTTATCCGTATCGGAACCTGCGGCGGTATGCAGACGGAGGTAAAGAGCGGCGATATTGTGATTGCTACCGGGGCTATCCGCATGGAAGGAACGAGTAAAGAGTATGCGCCGATAGAATTTCCTGCTGTGGCGGATCTCAATGTCACGAATGCGCTGGTTGCGGCGGCGGAGAAGAAGGGCTATCCTTTCCATATTGGAGTAGTACAGTGTAAGGACGCTTTCTATGGACAGCATGAGCCGGAGACTAAGCCGGTGAGCTATGAACTGCTCAATAAGTGGGAAGCTTGGAAGCGATTGGGATGTCTGGCGTCGGAGATGGAGTCTGCAGCGTTGTTTATCGTAGCGAGCAGCCTCGGTGTGCGGACGGGTTCCTGTTTCCTGGTAGTGGCTAATCAAGAGAGAGAGAAACTGGGATTGGAAAATCCGGTGGTCCATGATACAGATATGGCGATCCAGGTAGCGGTAGAAGCGATCCGAGGGTTGATTAAGAAGGATACGGAGAGCAGATAGTAATGTTTGTAATAACCTGGCCTGAAACTTTACACCTGCTGTAAGGCCCGTGAGAATGTGTGAATTAGGCCAGGAGGGAATGTTTTAAAAGGGAATATTATAAAAGGAAACAGGAGAAAAACAGTTATGAATAAGAGCACAGTTTTAAAACACGTAGACCACACACTTTTGCTGCAGACAGCAACCTGGGATGAGATCCGGCAGATCTGCGACGATGCGATCAAGTATCAGACTGCATCCGTGTGTATTCCGCCGTGCTATGTAAAGCAGGCATATGATTATATGCAGGGCAAAATGGCTGTCTGTACAGTCATCGGATTCCCAAATGGAAATACGACGACGGGAACCAAGGAATTTGAGACGAAGGAAGCTATTGCCAACGGTGCGTCTGAAATCGATATGGTTATCAATATCGGTTGGCTGAAAGATAAGAAATATGATCTGATAGAGGAAGAGATCCGCACCTTGAAGGCGGCGTGCGGTGAGAGAATATTAAAGGTTATCATCGAGACATGTCTGTTGACAGATGAGGAAAAAGTTAAGATGTGTCAGATTGTGACGGACGCCGGCGCGGATTATATCAAGACTTCTACCGGATTTTCCACTGGCGGGGCAACCTTTGATGATATCGCGCTGTTTGCAAAGAATATAGGTCCTGATGTCAAGATGAAGGCGGCAGGTGGAATCTCTTCTATGGATGATGCGGAGAAGTTCCTTTCGTTGGGAGCCGATCGTCTTGGAACGAGCCGGATCATTAAGATTGTCAAGAATGAAGAGGCTACAGGATATTGATGAGATAACATGTAAGTTGGGCCAGGAGAGAATCTGCTCCTCGCCGGAGACATAAATGTTATATGTAAGACAGAATCTATGGAGGGAAGAATGGACAAGAAACTGGTACAGGAAATGATCGACCTGGCGATAGAGCAGTTGAAGTACTCTTACACGCCGTACTCCGGTTTTAAAGTCGGGGCGGCGCTTCTTACGAAGGACGGAAAGCTCTATACCGGATGCAATATTGAAAACGCTGCCTACACTCCTACGAACTGTGCGGAGCGAACGGCCTTCTTTAAGGCGGTCAGCGAAGGAGAGCGGGCATTTGAGGCGATCTGCGTTGTAGGAGGCAAGGACGGGATTCTGACAGAATATGCGGCTCCCTGCGGAGTCTGCAGACAGGTAATGATGGAATTTTGTAGTCCGGAAACTTTTAAGATTATTTTGGCGACAAGCAGAGAACAGTATGAGATATTTACTTTGAAAGAGTTGCTCCCTCTGGGATTCGGGCCGGATAACCTGGCGTAAGCCGGAAGAGTATCACAGGGTATCATAGGAGACAATGATATTTTGAGCAGCTGAAAAATTTCATTTAATAAGTCCATGGAGAAAACATGAGGTGAAAATATGAATAATTATAAACGGATTTTTGTGATTGTTCTGGATTCTCTTGGAATCGGCGCCATGCCGGATTCTCCGAAATTCGGAGATAATGGAGTGGATACATTTGGCCATATTCTGGAGAAGATGGGTACAATCGATATTCCCAATCTGAAAAGGCTGGGGATGCTTAACCTTCACACAGCCGGCAATATGGAAGCCATAGAGGAGCCGATCGGGCGCTATATGCGCATGGGAGAGGCGAGCAATGGCAAGGATACGATGACCGGACACTGGGAAATGATGGGAATCAGGACGCAGAAGCCTTTTCAGACTTTTACGGATACGGGCTTTCCGCCGGAGTTGATTGCCGAACTGGAGAAGCGGTGCGGAAAACGGGTGATCGGTAATAAGAGCGCCAGTGGAACGGCAATTATTGAGGAGCTGGGCGAAGAGGAAATCAATACGGGAGCGATGATTGTCTATACTTCGGCGGATTCCGTGCTCCAAATCTGCGGTAATGAGGAGACTTTCGATCTTGAGAATCTGTATCGCTGCTGCGAGATTGCGCGGGAGATCACCATGAAGGACGAGTGGCGGGTCGGGCGTGTAATCGCAAGGCCCTATGTGGGAAAGAAGAAGGGAGAGTTCAGGCGGACGAGTAACAGACATGATTATGCGCTCAAGCCTACCGGGCTGACAGCCCTGAATGCATTGAAAGACAGCGGTTTGGATGTGATTGGAGTCGGAAAGATCAACGATATTTTTTGCGGGGAAGGAATTACGGAGACATATCATTCGGATAGTTCCGTTCATGGTATGGAGCAGACGATCGAGATCAGTAAAAAGGATTTTCACGGACTTTGTTTCGTGAACCTGGTAGACTTCGACGCTCTGTGGGGACATCGCAGAGATGTGGAAGGCTATGCGCGGGAAATTGAAAAATTTGATAAAAATCTGGGAGTTTTGCTGGAAGAGTTGACGGAAGACGATCTTGTTATCCTCACGGCGGATCATGGAAACGATCCTACCTATACCGGCACGGACCACACCAGAGAGTATGTGCCCTTTGTGGCTTACTCGAAGCGTATGGAGAAAGGCGGAGCGCTGGAAAATGAGGATACCTTTGCAGTAATCGGTGCGTCTGTGGCAGAGAATTTCGGTGTCAGGATGCCGGAGGGAACTATAGGCAGTTCTATTTTAGGTAAGCTAATGTAACAGTTCTGCCTAGGATTTTGCACTTACTGCAAAGTCTGTGAGAACGTGTAAATCTCGCCAGGAAGAAGGGTATTCTTTACAAGAAAATGAAAAAAAGTTATACTATTAGGCAAGAAACGGAAAGATGTGTTGTGACAATCCGGCTTCTGTAGCAGAGAAGCCGGAATCTCAACTGTTACGACGTGTTTTCTCTGCTGAGGCAGGGCAGGAAGGTTGAATACTTTATGGCGGAACTGAACAATGAACAGAACGGTATAGAGGAAAACCGGGCAGAAAAGAACATAACAGGGCAAAATAAGGCGCAACAGAACGGAATCAAGGAACAGGCGGAGTACTCGCCGCCTGTGCAGCCGGATTTCCTCCGGGAGACGATCAAACAAAAACCGGTGAACAAAAAGAAGCTGCTGAGAAGAACGGTGATTACGGTCGCCATGGCGGTAGTTTTTGGCCTGGTGGCGTGCTTTACTTTTTTGCTGCTGGAGCCGGTTATCAGCAATCGTCTGTATCCGGAAGAAGAAGCTGAAGAGGTGCGTTTTCCGGAAGAGACGGTGGCGGAAGAGATGAAGCCGGAGGATATGCTGGTGGAGGAAGAACCTGAGCCGCCGGCTGAACCTGAACCGGCAGAGCTGGTGGATGAGCAGATTGAAAAACAGATGAAAGAAATTTTGTCTCAGGTAAGATTTGATCTGGAGGATTATAAACTGCTCTATGAGGAGATGTCGGAACTTGCCCAGAAAGTAAGCCGTTCTGTGGTTACAGTCACAAGTGTCGTCTCTGATGTGGACTGGTTTAACGATATCTATCAGAACGAGGCTTCTGCATCCGGCATTATCGTGGCCAATAATGGTAAATCTGTATTAATCTTAGTCAGTGCCGGAGTACTGACCGATGCGGACAGCATTATTGTGACGTTCTGCGACCAGGCGAAAGTGAATGCGGAGCTGGTACAGAAAGATACGACGACCGGACTGGCTGTCCTCGCCGTGCCGCTTGTGTCGATTGAAGAAGAGACAATGGATGTGATTGATATCGCTAAGTTTGGAAGTTCCAATAGCGCGAGTCTGTTAGGGAGGCCGGTCATGGCATTGGGCAGTCCGATGGGGACAAGCGGATCGGTGTGTTATGGTATAGTGACCTCTGCAGGCGCGGTGATCGATCAGCCGGATTCTGCTTATAAAACGGTGGTTACGGATATATACGGAAGCCGGAATGCGACAGGTATCCTGGTTGATTTAGAAGGAATGGTAGTCGGTATTATTGATAATGGAAATATAAGCGATGATATGGAGAATCTTCTGACTGCTTACGGGATTACGGAACTGAAGCGGACGATCGAGAAGATGTCCAATGACAAGGAAAGGGCATATTTGGGGATTTATGGAGCTGATGTCCCGGAGGAGGCAATCGAGGAATCGGACATTCCCAGTGGCACATATGTTAAAGAGATTGAGATGGATTCTCCTGCGATGGCAGCCGGCATTCAGAGTGGGGATGTGATTATACAGATTAACGATACGCCGATCACAACTTATTATGATCTTTTAAACGTGTTGTACAACGCTAACCCGGAGGATACGATGGATGTTACATTAGTTCGGCAGGGACATGAGATGAATGTTGCAGTGACGTTTGGCAGGAAATAATATAAGAGTTTCCGGATGGAGGGAAAATGAAATATATCAAAGATTTTAAAGAAGGCGACAGGGTATTCGATATTTATCTGTGCAAGCACAAGCAGTCTGCGGTTACGAAGAATGGAAAACCCTATGAAAATGTTATTCTGCAGGATAAGACCGGAACCGTGGATGCCAAGATTTGGGACCCGAACAATGCGGGAATAGAAGATTTCGATTCACTGGACTACATAGAAGTGTATGGGGATGTGACAAGTTTCCAGGGAGCTTTTCAGGTAAATGTGAAGCGTGTCCGCAAGTGCCGGGAGGGAGAGTATAATTCAGCAGATTATCTTCCGGTCAGCAAATTTCCGATTGACGGTATGATGAAAGAGCTTCTCGGGCTGATCGACAGCGTTGAGAACCCTTATTTGAAAAAACTATTGAGGGCTTTCTTCGTGGAGGACGAAGAGTTTGTGAAGGTTTTCAAACAGTCTTCGGCGGCAAAGACGGTTCACCATGGTTTTGTGGGCGGCTTGCTGCAGCATACGCTTGCAGTTGCCAAATTATGCGATTATTTTTGTACACAGTATCCTGTCCTGAAAAGGGACTTACTGCTGACCGCGGCTATCTGCCATGACATTGGGAAGACGAAGGAGCTATCTCTTTTTCCACAGAATGATTATACGGACGACGGACAGTTTCTCGGGCACATCGTGATCGGCAGTGAGATGATCGGGGAGAAGGTCAGGGAAATCAGTGGATTTCCGACGCTCCTTGCGAGTGAGTTAAAACATTGCATTTTGTCACACCATGGAGAGTTCGAGTTTGGCTCGCCCAAGAAGCCGGCGATCGTGGAGGCGGTTGCGCTGACTTTTGCGGACAATACGGACGCGAAGATGGAGACATTCACGGAACTTCTGGAGAGCACGAAGGAGACAGGCTGGCTTGGGTTTAACAGGCTGTTTGAGTCGAATGTGCGGGGGACGAGATTGGAATGAAGCCGGACGGAAACATAATCTGGCGAGTGCAGGACAGAAGTGGAGAGAAGGTATATGGAAAGTATACGGTATAAGAAAAACGACATCGTTACTGTGACGATAGAAGATATCGGAAACGACGGCGAAGGAATCGGTAAGAGCGACGGGTATACCTTGTTTGTGAAAGATGCGGTCATCGGTGATACGGTGGAAGCGCGGATTACCAAGTGCAAGAAGAATTATGGTTATGCGAGAGTAGAGAAGGTGGTGACGCCTTCTTCTTTTCGTGTGGAGCCTGAATGCAGGTTTTACAGACAGTGTGGCGGCTGCCAGATTCAGGCCATGAGCTATGAGAGACAGCTTGTCTATAAACAGGATAAAGTGCGGAATCATCTGCTGCGCATCGGTGGTTTTCCGGCAGAGCAGATCGATGCCGTGATGGAGCCGATCATTGGCATGGAAAAGCCATGGCATTATCGTAACAAGGCGCAGTATCCGGTGGGTTACGACAAGAATGGGAACCTTGTCACCGGGTTCTATGCGGGCAGGACACACGATATTATAGCGAATACCGATTGCGCCTTGGGCGTACCGGAGAACAAGGATATTCTGGAGGCGGTCCTGGATTATATGCGGGAAAATAATGTGACTGCCTACCGTGAAACAGAAGGTACGGGACTGGTGCGCCATGTGCTGATCCGCACTGGTTTTGGGTCCGGGGAGATTATGGTCTGTATTGTGGTCAATGGGAAGAGACTGCCTGAGGAAGATCGACTGGTTGAGAGATTGAGGAGTCTGAGATTCTCAGGAGGAGATGGCAATGATGAAAATAAAAATGAATCTGAAGCAAAAAATGAAGATAGAAATAAAAAAAGAGATGATAATAGATATAAAAATATAATGAATTATGGCAGGATAAAAAGTATTTCTATCAGCGTCAACATGGAGAAAACAAATGTAATCATGGGAAAAGAAATACGTGTTCTCTGGGGGCAGGACAAGATTCATGATACTCTGGGCGGGATATCTTTTGCGATCTCCCCATTGTCTTTCTACCAGGTCAATCCGGTGCAGACGGAGAAATTATATGGGCTTGCGCTGGATTATGCGGGCCTGACAGGCAAGGAGACGGTATGGGATTTGTATTGCGGAATCGGAACGATATCACTTTTTATGGCGAAGAGGGCGAAACAGGTCTACGGGATAGAAATCGTTCCGGAGGCGATTGAAGACGCCAGGGAGAATGCACGTGAGAATCAGATAGGGAATGTGCAGTTCTTTGTGGGTAAGGCGGAGGAAGTGTT
>CAYXKS010000022.1:7559-22028 GCA_964465725.1 uncultured Bacteroides sp.
GTGAGAATCAGATAGGGAATGTGCAGTTCTTTGTGGGTAAGGCGGAGGAAGTGTTACCAGCGTTTTATGAAGGGAAGGCGGAGGAAGCGCTGCCGGCATTCTATGAAGGTCAAGCAGAGGAAGCGGAGGAATGTGAGAAAAGAGCAAGGAGCGATATGCCGGATGAGCAGATGCGGCATCCGGATGTGATCGTGGTGGACCCGCCGCGCAAAGGGTGTGATGAGAAATGCCTGGAGACAATGATCGAGATGCAGCCGGCGCGAATCGTATATGTGAGCTGCGATTCGGCTACGCTGGCGAGGGATTTGAAGGTGTTGAGCGCTGGAGGGTATGAGCTTAAGAGAGTGCGGGCTGTGGACCAGTTTGGACATAGTGTGCATGTTGAGGTAATAATAATGATGCAGTATTGTGGAAAAGAGAAGAAGTAGGCGGTATCTTGAATATACATCCAGGTTTTACAATGAAGGAAGATATAAAAGATTTAGCTATAACGAAGATAATTTGATGGAATTAGCATTATTACAAGATCTTGGAAACGATATTAAGGAAGAAGAATTCGACGATAGAATTAAACATAGATATAGTAAAACTATTGGACATATTTCGCATACATTATATGATGTTATATCGAAAATTTCTATGGAATTAGAAATTTTTGTGTAGAAAGTCAATTATGCTGTCGGGATGCATGAGAAGGTCGGATTCAAAATCATGGATGAAAATAATAAAGAACATATTATGGTATGTGAACTATGAAGTCCAGATTTCCGTTCCAGAGAAGATGAAAATAAGTATTTGGAGAATATGTAGATGGATGACGTATATTACATAATTGGTACAGCCTATGCTGGCAAGTCCACTATGGTGACGCTTCTTGCTGAAAAGTATGATGGTATTGTCTGTGAGGAAAATTATCATGACAGACTGGTGGATGATAAACTTGATAAGAATGAATTTCCCTGTCTTTGCTACACCAGAGATCTTCAGGACTGGCGTGAGTTTATCAGGAGAACTCCTGAAGAGTATGCGGCATGGTGTGAAGGCGTTGCCAAAGAATGCGAAGTTTTGGAACTTAGGATATTGGAGGGATTAAAGAAGCAGGGGCGCAAAATCTTTGTTGATACCAATATCTCAATAGAAACACTTAAGAAAATTTCTGATACAGAGCATGTTCTTGTAATGCTGTCAGATCAGATGGTATCAGTGAATCGGTTTTTCGAGCGACCAGACAGAGAAAAACAGTTTCTTTATCGGCTTTTGATGCAGGAGCCTGATCCTGATGCGGCGCTGGCGAATTTCAGAGAGATGTTGATGAGGGTCAATTCCAAACAAGCATATGATAAATTTCTTTATTCCGGATTCAAGGTGTTACTGCGTGATGATAATAGGACCGTTGAAGATACATTGGAAATCGTGGAAAGTATGCTGAAGCTCAAATAAAGGAAAAGATAGTATGGAAGTGATTGATTTCTGTGTCGGTGATAATAAGGATTATTGGCTTGCTGAAATACAAAAGAGAGACTGGGGTGCGGGAAAATATTTATATGAACTACTCCGGGAAGGTCGTAGGGGTATATCATCGCCTGAATGATAACGAAGACAAGTAGATTGTCAGTTTGAACGAAGAAAAGCTCTGTGCAGATGACAGCTTAGAAGCAATCAATTTTCAGGAACAGTATTTTATGGGAGGGTTGTACACACTATGATAGATATTTCAAAACTCAGTAGATGCTATTCAGTTCGTATCTTGGAGGAATCCGATGTAGATATGATTTTAGAAATCTGCAAGCAGAATGCAACATTTTACAAGTATACCGAGGCACGTCCGACCAAAGGAAATATACTTGATGACATGAAAGCAACGCCTCCAGGAATAGATTTGTCAAATAAATACTATTTTGGCTTTTTCAATAATCAGAAACTGATTGCTATTATGGATCTGATTGATGGATATCCGAAACCTGAGATTGCATATATTGGCTTCTTTATGATGAATCCGCAGTATCAGGGAAAGCAGATAGGAACCAGTATTATTAGCGATGTGGTTACATATTTGCAGAGTATGGAGAAGACTGCGGTTCGTCTTGCAATAAACGAAGGGAATCCACAGTCTACGCATTTTTGGAAGAAGAATGGTTTTGAGGTTATCTCTGAGGCTGATGTAAATGGTTGGACTAAATTGGTTGCAGAGAGACAATTTACACGGGGAGAAGATAGAGCAGAGTATGATTGAATTGCATAATCCTGATTTTAACCGTGTGCAATTTGAGGCGGTTAAAAATGAAGACGGAAATATGAAATCTTTGTGGCCGGTGCAGCAACGCCAACTTTTTCACAGGAAAAAACTATCCAATATGATGATATCAATGCCGCCAATGGTAGAACAGGAACGCTAATATTCCGGAGAAGGATGAAATACCTGCATATTGCAGGGATGAAGCTGATAAGTTCAAGACATGGTTCCGCATGATCAAATTTGAAGATGTTCCACGAGATATCATGTCAGAATGCACTGCTGCATCATCGGGGCAAGAATTGGGTATTGCATCAAAGCACAGTATGAGTCCGTATATCAAGATTATTGCGCCAGTCTTAGGTGAAGAATAATAAGAGGTGTAGCGTGGCTATTCCAAAAATAGAGGAATACATTATCGATGCTTTGAAGTACATCGATGAGAACGGTGTGCCATCCCGCAGTCAGAGCAAGCAATATGAGCTTGTTACGGAAAACGGAAAGAAGTATCCGCCGAAGTATGTTATAGCCGTGGCTGATCATATAGGAAACGGCGTGGAAATTTCTACGGGTGGATTCAATGCCGTTGAGGCAAAGAGGTATCTGCAGGGGCTGGGCTATAACATCGAAACAAAGCAGGAGAAGTTTAAACTGATCATTACTGCCGAGAGCGTGGATTCTACTGATGAACGCTTTACGATGGACAATCTCAGCCTTGGTGATGACTACAAGCCTCTGGGTGCATATTTCAGAAAAGCAAATGGTGAGGAGATCAAGCGTACTTACAGCAAGGGTGAGCGAAGGAATTCCAATAAGACACTTCCACGCATTGCATGTCAGATTTCCGCTGAACAGAAAAAGCAGGTGGAGTTCGTGCAGTTCCATCCGAGCTACGATTATTCGGATTTTGTTGAAGGCCTGCGTCCGAAGGTAAATGATGATGGCTCAATGGGATTTGAATTGCAGGACGGCGTGTTCAAAAAATTTGTCTCACGTGCCAGAAAGAATTATGAGGATTCTCAGAAGCCCAAAGAAGTTGTCGAGCAAGAAGTTATGGCTCAGGATGCAATGGATTCTTTCTTTGCTGATATTGAGCTGGGAGAGGATAAGTTCAAGACGACAAGAGGAAGCGAATTCCTTATTACCGGCATAGATGAGAAGCATATCGATATTTCTATTCCGAGGAATGAGTCCGTCAATAAGCTGAGGCTTAGCGTGGATGAGATCAGATCTATGCTTGAAGATATTCGGAGAACTGTTTTTTGCTATCGATCCGGGGTACAGAGGTAGAGCAGGGGAAGTATCAACTCAGTATTCCAACTTACATACGGATCCGAATGATAAGTTCTTTATTCCGGAGAATATGTATATCATCGGCACCATGAATGATATTGACAGATCTGTAGACAGTTTTGATTTTGCTATGCGGCGCAGGTTCCGTTTTGTCGAACTGAAGGCCAATGAGCGTCTTGAAATGCTGGCATCTTTAGAGGATGAAGAGCTTGAAGCAGAAGCTATCAAACGCATGTCAGCGCTTAATAAGGAAATTACCGATGTCGATGATCTGAATGAGAACTATCAGGTCGGTGCAGCCTATTTCCTGAAGCTGAAAACGCTGAGCTTTGATCAGCTATGGACTGATTATCTCGAACCGCTGCTGCAGGAATACATTCATGGCATGTACGATGAAGAAGGCATCATGAAGAGGTTCGCAAGGGCATACGGATAACAAAAACCGATTGAAGGTGATGCGGATGAAGGTTCTAAAGATCAAGGATAACAATCTGAATAAGAAAGATGACTTCTTCGAGATCAGAACTGTCACAGGAAGAATAGCGGACAAGACGTTAGAACAGTTGGAACGGGAAGGTGTTTTTGTCTTTCCGGAAGTAGTAAGGGATGCGGCGATGAGCGTCTGATTATAGAATCCAGATTCAGCAGTGAAAGAGAAGATTATTTCTTTCAGTATCTTCTTGATCAAGTGCTGGAGTTTCCGAATATCGTTGACATGAATGCGGATGCAAAGTATAGGCCGATAGACAATATAAGCAACAAAGACTATCTTCAGGTACTGGCATATATGTTTCGGTTCGACGCAAAGAGAGGTTATTATTTGTATCCTGAAGCCGAGGGAACAAATGATCTTCAGTTGTGGATGAATAAAGGATCCACATATGAAGAAGACGTCAAACCGAGGGATGATATCAGCATTACAAAGCACGGGCTGAAGATCCCTGCAGATGCGGAGAATTATGAATCCTTTGTGCTGAGAATGAAAACAAGCGAAGGTGAGTTTAGGGAGACGTTTGCTGTATAGGAGGTGATCATCTTTGATATATACTGATGCTGAGCTTAGAGAAAAAATATACGAGATGCTGAAGGATATTGAAATAGAGGTTGTTGAATATCTAAAATGGTATCAAATAGAAAAATTTGCATATACTGTAATAGCTGTAAAAACTGCTTGACATGAAGTTTATGGTTGGGTAAGATAAATACAGTGATCGCGTTGCAGAAACCTGTGAGGCCTGCGACCGGAGGAGAGCCTGCGGGGTCTCCTCTTTTTACTTTAAGGAGATATTCAATATGTCAAAGATTTTTTTGAATTACGATCAGCAAATAGAAAAACTGAAGAATGAGAAAAATCTACGGATTGATGATACGGCATATGCCAAGGATATTTTAAGGCAAACGAGCTACTATTCATTAATTGGAGGGTATAAGGATATCTTTAAAAATCCGACAACCAGGAAATATAAGGATGGAACGCGGTTTGAGGATATTGTAGAGTTATATTATTTTGATGAATCCTTAAGGCAGTTGTTTTTGAGATATCTCATTAAAGTGGAAAATGAAATAAAGTCACAGGTTTCCTACTATTTTACGGAGAAGAATGGTGAGAACCAAAAGGAATATCTTGATACCACAAATTATAATTATGTGGGTAAGAAAAATCAAAGAGATATTAATCGTCTAATAAAAATTTTAGAGGGATATGTTACTAAACCGACGGAATATCACTATATAAATCATGCACAGAAAATATATGGAAATGTTCCATTGTGGGTACTGACAAATGCGTTAACATTCGGTAATATTTCAAAAATGTATATGTTGCTTCCACAAGATATTCAGATTAAGGTCAGTAGGAATTACCCGTGTATCAATGAAAGCCAAATGACTTCTATGTTGGCAGTAATGGTAAAATTCAGAAACGTTTGTGCACATGGAGAACGATTGTTTACATATAGAACCGTTGATAGTATTCCAGATTTACCAATACATAAGAAATTAGGCATAGCTCAAAAAGGCACACAATATATAAATGGAAAAAATGATTTGTTCTCAGTTGTAATTACTTTAAGGTATCTTTTAAACGATGGTTGGTATAGGGAATTTATAAAAGAACTTAAAGCTCTGATTGATAAGTATCTTAAGAAACACGACAGTATAGCAGAACAAGAATTATATGAAAAAATGGGATTTCCAGAAAACTGGAGAAAGATAACCAGGTACAGGAAATGGTGAAAATATAAAACGGTTGGAATCAAGCCTCCAAGTCAAACAAGATTTGGGGGTTTTCTTATGCCCATTTCATTTTCGGAAAACCTACCCGAAAACAGTAAACTATGGTAAAATTGCAGTTGGCAGCCAATGCCATAACAAAGAGCAGATCACAAATCAAGCCGAAACCAGTCAGAATCTAAAAGTATATCTATCTATATGATGAGATAAAAAAGAGATTTATAAGATGTCGGTAAAAATATGAGTTTGGATAACGACAATCATGTCGAAAGATGCAGGTTTTATGCACATAAGAGTTTAGGAGACTAATGATGGAACCTTATTTTGATGAAAGTCAGGACAGTCTGACCGTGGAGGAGGACAACGAATACCGTGTCCGCTACGAGGAAAGACAGCGCATACGGCGCGAGAGACAGCGCCACATGCAAAAAAAGCGTATGATAAAGAGATTCCTTTTTCTGGGAGTATTTGCAATAGGAATAATTCTGATCGGTATTGCCATAAAATCCGGCAGGAAATCGGGAGCGGAAGAAAATCTGCCGAAAGAGCAGGAGACAGCAGCAGTAAAACTGCCTGACGGATTAAAGATAGAAGAGATAACGGAGAGACTGCCGGAAGAGAATCCGACAGAAGCGGAAAGCACGGAACCTGGGACAGAGGATGCAAGGACACAGGCGGAACCTGAGAAATATCGTTTTGAGGAAACGAAGGATATGGCAGTCATTGACAGTGAAGACGTCATCAGCACACAGGCGATTTTGGTGGATGAGAGTACGGACACTATTGTTGCGGCCAGGGGTTCCGGTGAAAGAATCATACCCGCCTCCATGACAAAGGTTCTGACAATATTGGTGGCGGCGGAACATATTCCGGAAGAGAAGCTTGATGATACATTCACGATGACGCGGGAGATTACGGACTATGCCTATGTCAACGACTGCAGCTGCGTAGGTTTTCTGGATGGGGAAAAAGTGCCGATACGGGATCTGTTTTACGGGACGGCCATGCAGTCCGGCGGGGATGCCGCGCTGGGGCTGGCAGTTTATGTGTCAGGCTCCCAGGAGGATTTTGTCGGTCTGATGAATCAGAAGCTGGAGGAATTGGGCATAGCGGGCAGTACAAATTTTACCAATTGTGTCGGGCTTTATGATGAGAATCATTACAGTACGGTCTATGATATGGCGGTTATCATGAAGGCGGCGATGCAAAACGAGTTGTGCAGGGATTTTTTATCGAAGCATGTTTATACGACAAAACCGACCGAGGAGCATCCGGATGGTATTGAGATTTCCAACTGGTTCCTGCGCAGGATCGAGGACAAGGATACGGGCGGTGAGGTGCTCTGCGCCAAGACAGGGTATATCGTCCAGTCGAAAAACTGTGCGGTGAGTTACGGCACCTTTACGGGCGGAACGCCGTTTATCTGTGTGACGGCGGGCTCTACCAGCAGCTGGCGGTGCATTTACGATCATGTGGAGATATACAACAGATATGTGCCGTCTGAATAGACGGCAGACAGGGAGAGGCGGCGCACTAATTACAAAGTAGATGTTTTTGGAAAGCCAAATATTATAATTTATACAACAGAGGATGGTTTGTCTAAGATTAAAACAACTTTTGACGGAGATATTGTCTGGCTGTTTATTGATCAAATAACAGAATTAATTCAGCGTGACAAAGTGTTATCGGAAGGCATATTAGAAACATTTTAAAAGAAGGTGAATTGCAAAAAGAAGTGGTGTGGACAAAATTTGCCTATACTGTTTCTGATAGAAAAATATATGATGTAGATTATACTATATTATTTAACAATATGTTACAATATATGACAAGCTGATATAATAATAGTTAATATCATTAATGTAAAAGATTGAGGGGAATGCTGAGATATGCTGGCAAAGCTAAGAATGAAGCTTGAGGTTGATTGTGCAGAATTTGGATACTACCAATCTTCAAACATGCAAGGAGTTTTGATGGAGCGGCTTGACAGTTCATATGCAGATAAACTACATATGGCGGGATTAAAACCATATAGCCAATATATTGTAGAGGGGAGCCAAAAGGAATGGGTTGTCAACACTCTCACACAAGAAGCTTATCAGAAAATAATTATGCCTCTCTTGGACAAGGAGTTTACTAATTTTAATATTGAGAAAAAAGAGATACCTATAAAGATTCAGGAAAAAGAGCTAAAAACGATTAGCAAGAAAGAGTTGTTAGATGAATTTTATTCAGAAGAATATAACAGATATATTAATCTGGAATTTTTAACACCTTGCGCATTTAGAAGTAATGGCAAATATGTTTTTATGCCGGATATCAGATTTATTTATCAAAGTTTGATGAACAAATACAGCGCGGCATCGGAAGATATGGATATGTATGATGAGGAAACTTTGGAGCAACTTATTAATTGCAGTGAAATTGTCCGGTATAGGCTTAAAAGCGTGTTTTTTCCATTAGAAGGAGTAAAAATCCCAGGTTTTAAAGGAGAATTATGCATAAAGGTAAAAGGGACTGCTACAATGGCGAGATATGCCAGACTTTTGGCAAGACTTGGCGAATATTCTGGTGTGGGAATTAAGACTGCAATCGGGATGGGAGCATTACAAATGAAGAGATGGGGGAAGGGAAATGACTGACAAAGAAGTAAAGCTGGTTTTTGGCAGTTTACTGCATGATGTTGGAAAGGTGATTTACAGAGAAGGAACGGACAGGAGGAAACATAGTCAGAGCGGGTGTGATTTTCTGAAAGAAGAAGTGGAGATTAGGGAAACAGAAGTATTAAATTGTGTAAGGTATCATCATGCAGATGCGATAAAATCTGCAAACCTGGATGGTAATTCATTGGCGTATATTGTTTATATTGCCGATAATATTGCGTCGGCAGCAGACAGAAGACAGAAAGAAACTGAGGATACGGGTTTTGAGGTATCAATGCCTCTACAGAGTGTCTTTAATATATTGAATCGTAATCATCAACAAATGTATTATGAACCAAAAATGTTGGATGTGGCTGAAGAAATTAATTATCCGGGGACAGAGAAAAAGAAGTTTGATGAGAAGTTTTATGCGAAAGTTAAGATTCATTTATTGGAGAATCTGAGAGGATTAGAGTGGACACAGGAATACATTAATTCTTTGCTGGAGGTCCTGGAAGCAAACCTGACTTATGTTCCGTCATCCACTTCGAAGAGTGAAGTGGCAGATATTTCACTTTTTGATCATTTGAAATTAACGGCGGCAGTTGGAAGCTGTATCTTGCAGTATTTGCAGGAAAAAAATATTGTGGACTACCGGAAAGAATTGTTTGAAGAAGGCGGTTCTTTTTATGAGAAAGCAGTGTTTTGTTTGTTTTCTATAGACTTGTCAGGAATTCAGGATTTTATTTATACGATTACAAGTAAAAACGCATTAAAAACTTTACGTGCCCGTTCGTTTTACTTGGAAATCATGATGGAACATATTATAGACTGTCTGTTACAGGAATTGCATTTATCAAGGGCAAATATCATTTATACAGGAGGCGGGCATTGCTATATTCTGATTCCGAATACTGAAAAAGTAAATATGATTGTGGAGGCTTATATGAACAAGCTCAATCAGTGGTTTATGGATATGTTTCAGATATCATTATATGCGGCGTGGGGATATGCTGCATGCAGTGCAAATGATTTGAAGAATATGCCGCAGGGGAGTTACACGAAAATATTTAAACATATCAGCAATATGATTTCGAAAAAAAAGAGCCACAGATATTCTGCTTCGGACATTATAGCACTTAATAGGATAAGATACGGGGATTATACACGGGAATGCAAGGTATGCAGGAAAATAGCAAGGGGGGATGATGAGGGTGTATGTCCGACGTGTCGGGCTATCGAAAAGTTTTCCAGTAATATTTTGTATGATGCATTCTTTACGATCACTTTGGAAAAAAGTGAGAAGGCGCTTCCTCTGCCGGGAGGATATTATCTGGCAGCAGACAATGAAGAATCTTTAAGAATGAAAATGCAGCACGATGACTATTTTGTACGTGCATATGGGAAAAATCGTATGTTCACCGGAAGGCATATCTCAACTAAATTGTGGGTTGGAGATTATACTGCTGGAAAGACCTTTGCGCAATTTGCTGACGAGGCGGAAGGAATTGATCGGATAGGTATTATAAGAGCCGATGTGGATAACCTGGGACAAGCGTTTGTTTCCGGTTTTGAGAATCCGGACAATGAGAATCGGTATGTTACGCTGTCACGCACTGCAACTTTATCGAGGCAGTTATCTATGTTCTTTAAACTGTATGTTAATAAAATACTGACAGAAAGTACCTACTCCATTAACGATAGGGAAAGCAACAGTAGGAATGTAACGATTTGCTATTCAGGTGGTGATGACCTTTTCATTGTAGGAGCGTGGAATGAAATTATAGAATTGGCAGTTGATATTCAAAAGAAATTTGAACGTTATACACAGGGAACCCTGACAATTTCTGCCGGAATTGGTATATATGAGGCAGGTTATCCAATCAGTGCTATCGCAGGTGAGGTGGCAGATCTAGAGGAAAATGCAAAAGCAGTGCCGGGAAAAAATGCAGTGGCATTGTTTCAGGAGAAAGAGGGAGTTTATAAATGGAAGGAGTTCGAAGACTGTGTTATTCAAGAGAAATATAAGGTGGTATGCGAGTTTTTCACGACATCTGAGGAACGAGGGAAAAATTTCCTGTATCAATTGCTTGAATTACTCAGAAATAGAACAGATAAGATTAATTTTGCAAGGTATGTATATATATTATCACGATTGGAGCCAGATAGGAGTGCGGAGTTAGTGCAAAGAGAAGCATATAAGGTTTTTTCACAGAAAATGTATCAATGGATTAAGAATGATGAAGATTGTCGTCAGCTTATTACAGCGATTTATTTGTATGTGTATTTGACCAGAGAGAAGGAGGAAACAGTATATGAAAGTGAATGAACAGAATTATGTAGAGGAAGCGGAGAAGACCATTCTGGAGTTGAAAAAACTAAAGGACAGAAGTGGACGGGAAATTCAAATGGTAACTACTTCAAAGTTGAGAAATCTTCTGGCGATGGCGGCAGATATTTATAATTCCGTATTAAACTGTACGGAGGACAAGCTGTCACAGGATATTTGTTCAAGAATCGAATACCTGAGAGTACGGTTTCTCTATGAAGCAGGCAGAGAACCGTCTGTCAGGAATTTGGTAGAGATAGCAGAAATCATGCCTCTTTTGAAAGAAGTAAAAGGAAGTAAGAAGAGATATATCTTATTTAATAGATATATGGAAGCTTTGGTAGCATATCATAGATATTACGGTGGTAAAGAAAATTAATGGGGGAAAGAAATATGTACGCGAAAATTCAGATCACAGGAGTTATAGAAGTAAAGACAGGTATGCATATTGGCGGTTCATCAGCTTTTGCAGCGATCGGAGCCGTAGATGCACCGGTTATTAAGGATGTAAGGACAAATTTGCCGATGATACCGGGGAGCTCATTGAAGGGCAAAATGCGCACATTGCTAGCAAAAGAATATAACACGGAAGCAGTAAGGAAACCAGATGAGGATACAGAATGTCTGACAAGATTGTTTGGTTCTGCGAAAGCAAATAAAGTCAAGAGGAGCAGAGTTTTGATTTCTGATATGTTTCTCATAAATGAAGCGGAATTAAGGAAGCAGGGATTGCAAAGTCTGACAGAAGTTAAGTTTGAGAATACGATTAACCGGGCAACAGCAGTTGCGAATCCCAGACAGATTGAGCGTGTGATACGTGGTTCTCTTTTTGATTTAGACATTATGTATGAAGTGGAAGAAGAAACGGAAATCAAGGAAGACATTGCCATTTTGGCAGAAGGGCTGCGCCTTCTTCAATATGATTATTTAGGAGGAAGCGGTTCAAGAGGTTATGGAAAGGTGGTTTTCCGTGATATACAGGCAGATGTTGTAGTAGGTATTGTGGACGAAGCGATTATGCAAGAATGTAACGCGTTGCTGAAAGAGGCTGTTGAATAGAAAAAGGAGCTATACTATGGATTATCGTGTGTACAGGATGGAATTTCAGAGTGCGGTGCATTTTGGGAGAAACAGTCTTGAAGATGGGGAGTATACATTTTGTGCAGATACTCTTTTTTCTGCATTATGTCATGAAGCGCTGAAAAGAGGGCAGGATGTACTGAACAGTTTTTGTCAGTATGTTATAAATGGAGAATTGCTTTTATCGGATGCTTTTCCATATATTAATGATACCTGCTATCTACCAAAGCCTATGAAAAGGATTGATGTTGGAGATAGTAAAGGAGATTCTGTAGTTAAGAAGGCATATAAGAAACTGAAATATATTCCGGCGGAATCGTTAGAAGTTTATCTGCATGGAGAGTATGATGTGCTTAATGCGCGGGATATCAGTGAGCTGGGACATTTTGAAATGAAGGTGTCAGCGGCTGTGCGTGGAGAAGAAGAGACGAGACCATACAGAGTTGGATGTTACTATTACAATGAAGGAAATGGGTTGTATTTTATTGTAGGATGTAAGAATCTATCAATAGCACAGTTGACAGAAGAACTGTTGGAATCCTTGTCATTTAGCGGTATTGGGGGAAAAAGAGCGGCTGGTTTGGGTCGGTTTGAGCTGCATAAAGGTACACTTCCTGCTAATATATATAATAGATTGGGAAAGAACGGAAACAGATATATGACATTATCCGTTTCGCTGCCCAAAAGCGATGAGATAGAAACAGCTTTGGAAGAAGCGGAATATTTGTTATGTAAGCGAAGTGGTTTCGTGGCATCAGATACATATGCTGATGAGCAGCAACGGAAAAGAGATCTGTATGTGTTGAAATCCGGAGCTTGTGTAAAGAATATGTATGGCGGTGATATATATAATGTATCAGACAAAAATGGCGCTCATCCGGTATACCGTTATGCAAAACCTATGTTTATGGAGGTGGATGTATGAATCGGTATTTGAAATGTTATAAAGTGGTGTTGAGAACGATGTCCCCCATATTTGTAGGAACCGGCAGGGAAATCGGGAAAAAGGAATATCTGTTTCTCAATCAGAAAAAAGTTGGAATACCTGATATTCAGGAATTGTATGGGAAGATGTGCAAACTTGGGAAAGCAAGTGCCTTTGAAGACTATTTACTCGGTGGAGTGAATATTGATTTGACTGAATGGCTGAAAAGACAGAGGATCAGAATGGAGGATGTAAGGCCACATATAAAATATACATTGGATTGTGCTGATGCAGTAATCGACGGAAATATGAGAAAATTACAAGTTATGGAATGTATAAAGGATGCCTATGGTGATCCGTATATTCCGGGAAGTTCAATAAAAGGAATGCTTAGAACGATACTGTTAGGGGCGGATATGATGAATATGCCGGACAAGTATTGTAAGATAAAGCAGGACTTAAGGCAAAGTATTAATGCGAATAATAAAGTCTCCAGGACTAATTATTTAAAAAAGAATATGCGGGAAATTGAGGGAATTGCATACCTCACATTGCATAGAGAGAAAACCAAGCCACAGGATGCTGTGAATGACGTATTGCAAGGGTTGGTGGTCAGCGATAGTGCACCATTATCTGTTGATTCCCTTGTGCTTTGCCAGAAAATAGATGTACATGTTAAAGGAATTGAGAAAAGACTGCCTCTGCTTCGGGAATGCATTAAACCTGATACAGAAATATGTTTTACTATCACAATAGATACTCAACTGTGTCCATATACTGAAAAAGATATTTTGGCGGCTGTCAAGGTTTTTATCGATAGTTATTATGACAATTTTTTATGTAGTTTTTCAGAAATAAAAAAACCTGGTGGAAGAGATGTCTTTCTGGGCGGAGGATGTGGATTTGTTTCAAAGACAGTCATTTATCCATTCTATGGAAAAAGGGAAGGAGTGGATGTTGTTTCAAGAATTTTTGAGAAGACGAATGTTCCTCGTGTTCACAAGCATCATTTGGATAAAGAATACGGAGTGTCGCCGCATACCATGAAGTGTACAAGATATCAGGGTAAGCTGTATCAGATGGGACTATGCAGGATCGAAAAAATGGAATTGATGTGATTTTTGCCGCGCACTGCGGAAATACTGATGTTTATGGACTTTTTAGATATGAAGATGCAAAGTGTAAGTATCAAATTATTTTTCCCACGCAAACCGCTATTGGAACGGTTGCCTGTAGCGGGATGTGGGGGAGAGGATTTAGAATATAGAGACCCCGTGAGGGGACGGAAACCATTTTTTTGACATTCGTACATGTTTCACATGAAATTTAGAATATAGAGACCCCGTGAGGGGACGGAAACTACTCTTGCATGTAAAATCTGGGAGAAAGGCAACATAATTTAGAATATAGAGACCCCGTGAGGGGACGGAAACTGGATGGAATACACGTTCATGGTGCTGACTCTCCGTCAATTTAGAATATAGAGACCCCGTGAGGGGACGGAAACAATACGTATGTCCGACCCATACAGTGGAAATAGCGATTTAGAATATAGAGACCCCGTGAGGGGACGGAAACTATAGGGGTGGTGATTTACGCGAATTTCGGAAAATTTAGAATATAGAGACCCCGTGAGGGGACGGAAACAAGTACACATTTTCAATGCAACTAATAACATGTATTTAGAATATAGAGACCCCGTGAGGGGACGGAAACTTTATTTTATGTGGTTATA
>CAYXKS010000023.1:0-15719 GCA_964465725.1 uncultured Bacteroides sp.
TTCCCACTCTACTGATTTTCTTCACCCTGGCGGTTCCCACTCTGCTGATTTTCTTCACCCTGGCGATTTCCACTCTGCTGGTTCTCTTCACCCTGACGATTTCCACTCTGCCGGTTCTCTGCCTGCGGCGCCAATGCCGGAGGTTTCAAATAAGGATTTTCCCGCTGTGCTTTCCTGACACTATTTCTTTTGACTGCTCTCTTCACAACCGCTCTCACAATCAGAACCACGATTGCGATCACTACCGCCCACACAAGCAGGTAAGGAATGTTGACCACAAACCAGATTGCAGAGTTTCTGATTCCCCGGCTGACTCCCTCCACGCTTTCCATGAAACCGCTTCGGATACGTTCTCCCGCCGAAGCCCCCTCCGACGGCGAATAGTGTTCCACTTCGTCTATATTCAGATATACGGTGCTGTAGTCGATCTCATTGTCATAGGTTCTAAGCTGCGACTCCATACTCTCGATCTGATAACGCACTTCCGACAGGCGCCCCTCGATGGCAATGATATCTTCCACCGTCTCCGCCTGTTCCATCAGTTCCAGCAGCCTCTCCTGCTCTGTGAGAAGCGCCTTCTTATGGCTCTCTAAGTCAACATACTGCAGTGTAACGTCCGTCACACTCTCCGACCTGCTCACCACATTGGTTTTCTCTCCGATCTCATCAAGAAACGTTTCCAGATTGTTTCTCGGTATCCGCACAGTCATATTCGCGTAGCGCAGATATTTTGTTCCCTGGTAATCCGGAGAGTAAGTCTCTCCCCTGCTATAGCTTGACATATCCTCAATATAACCGCCCAGCGCCGCAACTCTCTGTTCAATCGCAGGCATTAAGGAATCAAACTGCTCTGTCTCCACACTTATATTGACATTCTTGATCAGCTTCCGCTCAGGGGACGCCACTTCCGTCATCTCCGTGCCGGCCGCCCCCTCTTCCGCAACATCATCAACCGCATATTCTTCTTCCACAGCCTCCGCTCCCGCTGAATAGAAACCACCACCGTAATCATAGGAAGCCGCCGTATCTGCGGCCGCCTTATATGATTCCGCATTTTGAGCTGTCGTACCGGCCGAACCGCCGCAGGCGGTAAGCATCAAAGCTGCAACCCCGGTTACAAATATTTCCTTTGCAAATTTACCTGTTCTCTTTTTCACTTTCCTCTCCTCTGGTTCCTGTCTGCTTTCTTTCTCCGTCCTTATGATTTCCGCATGCTTTTCTTCTTCGTCCTTATGGCTTCCACTTACTTTTCTTCTCCGTCCTTATGGTTTCCGCATGCTTTTCTTCTCCACCCTTATGGCTTCCATCTGCTTTTCTTCTCTGTCCTTATGGTCTCCGCATGCTTTTCTTCTTCGTCCTTATGATTTCCGCCGCAAGCCTGCCAGAACGCCATTTCCGTTTAATGGAACAAATACTCGATCTCCCCAAACCGCTTTGCATTCTCTTTGATCTTTTCCTCATTCCCTACAACACACAGACAGTCGTCCTCTATAAACGCCCGGATATACGCTGAAAGTCCTCGGATTGTATCCGCGTCTGCAGACAGCAGTTCGTCTCTGTGCTTCTGCATCTGTTCATAATCATAGTGCGTCATATAACCGGTCAGAGAATACGTTCCTTTCGCCGAAGGCGTAAGCGGCATATCCATCTCACTCACCGCCCCGATAATATACTGCGTCATCGTCCTCTCGTCGGCCTCGAAATTTGCAATATAGTCTGCCGCCTTCTCATAAGTCTCGATCGTCTTCTCCAGATTCGGATCCCTGTAGGACACGAAATAGCTCTCTCCCGACTTCCCAAAATTACACATACAGCCATAGGCGCCACCCTTGACACGCACCTGCGTCCACAGATAATCATATCCCATCAGTACACGCAATACACGCAGCGCACCGTTGTAGCAAAGTCCTTTTGTCCCGAAGTTGCCCGCGCGGCACACATACTGAATCTGCGCTGAGGACATAAAACCTTCATTCTTCTTAACCGGAACAGGATCATACCCTGCCTCTTCCACCGGATCTGTATACAATGCGCGCTTCAAATTCCCGATTAACGCTTCTATCCCCTCAAGTCCTGCCCGCTGCGCCGTATAATCTACCAAAAGATTCTCCGGGCGGAAAATATAGCGGACCACCTTCTGCAGGTTAGCCGTCAGTTCTTCTTTCTTCACCTCAAAATCTTTCTCCAATCCCTCCAGCAGACGGTAAAAAGGAATACCGCTGATATGCTCCAGCACCATCGCCGGCTTGGAGAAATACGCAAGCGCCCTGCCAGCCGCAAGCGAATGTCCTGCCGACATCATACTCGCCTGTTTGCAGGAACGCGCTTCCGCCACCAACTCATAGAGACGCTTTGTGTCCGTGTAATCCGCTTTCGTCAATATCTCTTCCGTCAGGGCAAAAGCCTGGGGAAGATTCTCATACAACACCTTAACCTTCAGATCCAGCGTTGCCGTATACCGATCAGGATTTCTGGAATCCGTATAAGTATTGACGGCCGGAGCAATACCTCCTGTCTGAAGATTGATCTCATTGTAAAGTTCGCTGTAGCTGTAATGCTCCGTGTCCACCAGACCGAGAATCGTCTTCAAAATACCCACATAAGGGAATAATTCTTCCGGCACCTGCCTTAAGTCGAACATAAATCTCAGATACCCGATTCCGTTCGTAAAAATGTCATGATACAGCAGTACGGTATCGCCGACCTTCTTCTCCTCGTTGATATAGGGCATAGCCTCTTTCTTCATGTCGGCTCTGGACAACAGCGGGATCTTCTCCAGATCTTCCTTCGCGCTGGGCTCCTCCTGATACTTCACAAGTTCCGCCGTCTCCCGGACAATTCTATTAATCTCCTCCTTACTCATGGCGGCTTTCTTCTTTGCAAGCTCTTCCGCCAGCGCCTTTTCCTTGCGTCCTGTCAGTCCCTTCACAGGCTTCACAACCACCAGGCTCTTATGCGGGTTATCAAGCAAGTATTCTCTGATCAGTTCCTCATAATAGGAAGTCTCCGTCTCCTGTTTCAGTTCCCGGTAAACATCAAGCAGTTCCACCTCCACGAAGGGCCTGCTGTCATCATACAGCCATGTCTCCAACATCTGCAGGCCATACATGAGCCCCTTCGGATAAGACCCGAAATCCGCCTCCCTGTATTTGAATTCGCTGTTGTTCAGGCTGGCTCTGACAGCCTTTTTGTCCAATCCTTTCCCTGCGTACTCCTGCAAAGTTCCCTCTATGATGCGGACAAACTCATCTTTCTGCTCTGCGTTGGCATTCTTGGCAATCACGGAAAAATAAGGCTGCTTCACACCCGTATCGTAGAGGCAGCTCACATCCGTTCCGATTCCTGCATCCAGCAATGCCTGCTTAACAGGCGCTCCCGGTATCGTGCACAGTACATCCGCCAGCGCATTGAAGCCGTTGCAGAATTTAGGGTCCGGCAGCTCTCCCAGCGAAACATTGTAAGCCAGATAGGTGTTGTCCTGTTCCGACTCGCTCTCCATAATGGAATACTCCTTCTCCACAGTCTGCATCGCCGCAAACGGAGGCTCTGTCCCAAGCGTGGAATCTACCTTAAGTGCATCATATTTGGACAGATACTCCTCGTCGATATACTGAAGCTTCTCCGCCATATCCATATCCCCGTACAGATAGATATAACTGTTGGAAGGGTGATAATACTTCTGATGAAAAGCCAGAAAATCTTCATAAGTCAGTTCCGGGATCACATCCGGATCTCCGCCCGACTCCACGGCATAGGCCGTATGCGGATAAAGCGAATTCATAATTTCCCTCTCAAGCACATCATCCGGCGAAGAGTAGGCTCCCTTCATCTCGCTGTACACCACGCCGTTGATCGTCAGTTCATCCTCGGCGTCTTCCATCTCGTAGTGCCAGCCTTCCTGTCTGAAAATCTTCTCCTCATGATAAATATTCGGATGCAGCACAGCATCCAGATAGACATCCATCAGGTTCTGGAAATCCTTGTCATTACAACTCGCCACAGGATACACCGTCTTGTCCGGATATGTCATTGCATTGAGGAAAGTATTCAGCGATCCTTTGGCCAGTTCAATAAACGGATCTTTCACCGGAAACTTATCCGATCCGCACAGCACCGTGTGTTCCACAATATGCGCCACTCCCGTGCTGTCCTTCGGCGGTGTCCGGAACCCGATATAAAACACCTTATTCTCATCGTCATTAGACAAAAGCGCCACTCTTGCCCCCGTCTTATTATGCCGCAGCAAATAGCTGACCGAGTTTAAATCCTTGATCTCCCTCTTCTCAACAAGCGTGTACGCCTGCAGTTCTTCTATCCTCATAATTCTTATAAACTCCTTTCATCTGCACTCGCAATATAGTATATCACATAATTCTGTATCCAATGTAACAGTTTAGCCTATGGCTAAACTGTTACGGAATCTGCCCATTCCAAGTCGCCTTCAGCGAGGGCAGATTCCCTTTGGCTTAATTTACACGTTCTCACGGACTTTGCAGCAAGTGCAAAGTCCTGAGCTGGACTGTTACTATCTAACCATTTGGCCATTATTCATGCGCGTTCTTCCTCAAACACTGAATGATAAAAGCGCCAGCTTGGACAGTACCAGTTCCTGCACTACCACACCGCGTTTCTTCTTCTGGGCCAGATTCATTCCGACAAGCTCCTCCAGCTTCATCACTCTGTTCTCATACTCACTCCTCGCCTGGCCAAACAGTCTCTTCTTCTCCACCAGAAGACAGACCTTGACTCTGGCCTTGAGCTGCCTGTAGGTCCTGTAGGAAAACTGCTCCGGCGTCATATAATATAACTGGCTCTCCAGTGTCGTCTCCGGATCAGTATCCTTCAAAATATAGTGTTCAACGATACTCTTATATTTAAAAGTGACCATCTCATCTTCCAGAATCTCTGCATAGCTGTATTTCGCACCCAGATACAAAGATCCTGTATCCTGCATAAAATATTTAAAATCCCTATTCTGATTATCCACTGTTCCTACCGCCTTACCGCCTATGATGTAATACCGGTATTAAGCGACTCTATCTTGCCTCCGCTCATACGGATCGCATCCTCAATCGCCCGCCTGCTCAATCCCGACTCCTGCATCACTTCCTCTATCGTCACCTTCCTGTGAAGCTCCTCATACAGCTCGTCAGCCGCCTTCGCGACTCTGTTGACCTTATCCAGAATCCGCTTATCCTTCTTAACCTCCTCGGCATTCTCCGCAATATAGTCCTCCATGGCATCCATAATCAGCTTGCCAAGCATTCCCTGCGCCTCAGACGCGTGTTCCAAAGCGCCCAGCATCGTAACGCCCATGGCCACTGCCACATTTCCCTCGCCGATCAGGTCTTCCAGATAAACGCCCTGCCCGGCGTACAGCTTCGCGATCTCCACCACCTCAGGAAGATACAATTCCGTCAGCCTGCCGCGCGCGTCTGCGTCCCCTGCCATCGCGGACAGTGTTATAGCCTCCCGTTCCCCTTCGGATACCTCCGGCAGTTCCTTCAGGGCATCCAGATACGTCTCCAGATAATCCCTCTCCTCCGGCGCCAGATATTCGTCCAGATCCACCGGCTCTCCGATCCCGATCTTGCGCTGATGCAGATAAGCATACACCATATCCATCTGCTCACTGCCAAGACACAGGGGCGCAAACGCCTCCTCCACCTGTTCCCTGGAGATACAGTTCCCCTGCTCCTTTGCGGTTTTTCTGACCTGCTCCAAAGTCTTGGCAAACAAAATTTCTTTCTTATCCGTACTCACACTGACACCTTAATCCTTTTCATTATTTTCGAAGCGTTTCAATACAATGTCATTTAACCAAGCCAGTACACAGCGTCTGACTTAAATCTTCCCTACGATCTGCGGACATGCGTATGCGTATACAAATGCTCCTCACAATACTCATAATTTCCATCACACTTAGAACAAAACCGAAACTGCAGTTGCGGACTGTCTACCTCCGTCCTGCCACAAATCGCACATTTATGCTTGGTAATGCTCGTGCCGCGCCTCATATCACGCTTGAACTCCTGGCGTCTGTGAATCTGCTTTGGATTCAAATGCATCATATTGCGCGATGTAAAGAAGAACACGATAAAATTAAGCAGCGACGCAGCTATCGCAAATTTGCGGTTCACACCTGCCGGCAGGAACTCAAACGCCAACATAACGCCATAAATAACGCCCAACCATTTCACCTTGATCGGTATAAAAAACATCAATAATACCTGTACATCCGGAAATGTTGCCGCAAAGGCAAGGAATATGGACATATTAATATAATAAGTGCTGAAATACCATGAAACCGCCTGAAAATACGCATATGGCGCCCCACCGATATCTGCAGGGTTAAAGATGTAGTGAAATCCCATCAGAAGGAAACTGCCGACTATGGTAAACAGCATTCCCTGAAACAGATACACATTATATCGATATGTTCCCCACGTCCTCTCCAGCGTTGTCCCGATAGAACAGTAGAAATATAACATAATCAACGTCAGGAAAAGATTACTGTTTCCGGGCGGAATCATGACCCATGTGACCAGTCTCCAAATCTGCCCGTGCAGAATTGCATAAGGATTCAGCGTCAGATATCCGAGCAATATTCCACTTATATCAAACATCTGCAGCAGATATCCCACGGCATAGCAGAGCACCAGTATAAAAGAAAGATTCTTAATCGCATACTTACCAAACTTGCGCTCGAATGGACTCATTTTCATTGTTATACCCACGCCTTTCTTTTCATCACTTTAATGTATTTTCAATAGCAAAACTGAATACATTTTATCATTCCTCTTTTTAAAAGTAAACGATACAGCTTTTAAAAATGCGTAAGTCATAAAAATTTTATAAATGCATTCCAAATTCTTAACACTTTACCAACAATTAGCCGATTGCTTTTTGCAAAATGGTGTCGTATAATGACAGAGTCTGTCGGGAGGATTTTCCTATTAAAATGTATTCCCAGCAGACATATCATGAATACCACTGCAAATAACATCCGCTATTCGCAGTACCATAATTTAAAGATAAGGAGTGATATCTGAAATGAGTGAGATGCAGTATACCCTTGGTATCGACATCGGTTCCACAACCGTGAAGATCGCAGTTCTTGATCAGAGGCAGCAAATACTCTTTTCCGACTATCAAAGACACTTTGCAAACATAAGAGAAACTCTTTCCGGCCTGTTGCAGCAGGCTTACGATAAACTTGGCAATATAACGGTCCACCCTATGATCACCGGTTCCGGCGGCCTGACGCTTGCCAACCATCTTCAGGTTCCTTTCGTGCAGGAGGTTATCGCAGTCTCCACTTCCCTGCAAACCTTCGCACCGGTCACTGATGTGGCCATTGAGCTGGGCGGTGAGGACGCCAAGATCATCTACTTCGAAGGCGGCAATGTGGAGCAGCGTATGAACGGCATCTGTGCCGGCGGCACGGGTTCCTTCATCGACCAGATGGCCTCCCTGCTGCAGACAGATGCGACGGGTCTCAACGAATATGCCAGGAACTATCATTCACTGTATACAATCGCCGCAAGATGCGGTGTGTTCGCCAAGTCCGATATCCAGCCGCTGATCAACGAGGGAGCGACGAAAGAAGATCTGTCGGCCTCCATTTTCCAGGCGGTGGTAAATCAGACCATCAGCGGACTTGCCTGCGGCAAACCGATCAGGGGACACGTGGCTTTCTTGGGCGGCCCTCTGCATTTTCTGTCGGAACTGAAGCAGTCTTTCATCCGCACGCTGAAGCTGGATGAGGAACATATCATTGATCTGGACAACTCTCACCTGTTTGCCGCCATCGGTTCCGCCTTAAATGCCAAGGAAGAAACTTTTTACACCATGGAAGAAATGGTAGATAAGCTTTCTTCCGATATCAAGATGGAATTCGAAGTAGAGCGAATGGAGCCTCTATTTGCCTCCAAAGAAGAATATGAGACATTCCGCAGCAGACATGCCGCGCATCATGTCGCTACTTCCAGTCTGTCTTCCTACAAAGGCAAATGTTTCCTGGGAATAGACGCGGGCTCCACTACCACGAAGACTGCCCTGGTGGGAGAAGACGGTTCGCTGCTCTACTCCTTTTACAGCAGCAACGACGGCAGCCCGCTAAAGACGGCCATCCGTTCTCTCAAGGAGATCTATGCACTTCTTCCTGAGGATGTAAAGATCGTCCGCTCCTGCTCAACCGGTTACGGAGAAGCTCTGATGAAAGCCGCTTTCCTGTTGGACGACGGCGAGGTAGAGACAGTGGCGCACTATTATGCCGCCGCGTTTTTCGACCCGAATGTGGACTGTATCCTGGATATCGGCGGGCAGGATATGAAATGTATCAAGATTAAGAACCAGACAGTGGACAGCGTACAGTTGAATGAGGCATGCTCTTCCGGGTGCGGCTCTTTTATCGAAACCTTCGCCAAATCACTGAATTATGGTGTGGAAGATTTCGCCAAAACCGCCCTGTTTGCCGAGCATCCCATCGATCTGGGCACCAGGTGCACCGTATTCATGAATTCCAAGGTAAAACAGGCCCAGAAGGAGGGGGCATCCGTCTCCGATATTTCCGCAGGTCTTGCCTACTCCGTAATCAAGAATGCTCTGTTCAAGGTAATCAAAGTATCCGACGCATCGGAGCTTGGCCGCAATATCGTGGTGCAGGGAGGTACTTTCTATAACGACGCGGTTCTGCGCAGCTTCGAGAAGATCGCGGACTGTGAGGCCATCAGACCTGATATCGCGGGAATCATGGGTGCTTTCGGCGCCGCTCTGATCGCCAGAGAACACTACAAAGAAGGCTATCAGACTTCGATGCTGAGTATTGAGCAGATCAGGAGTCTGCAGTTCGAGACAAGCATGGCCAAATGCAAAGGCTGTACTAACAACTGCCGTCTCACCATCAATAAATTCACCGGTGGGCGTCAGTACATCTCCGGCAATCGCTGTGAACGCGGACTGGGCAAGTCAAAAAATAAAAACAATATGCCCAACCTCTACGACTATAAACTGAAGAGAATCTTTTCCTATGAACCGCTGTCTCCGGACCAGGCGCCAAGAGGTACTGTCGGTATCCCGAGGGTACTGAATATGTATGAAAACTATCCATTCTGGTTTACTTTCTTTACGAAGCTTGGCTTTCGGGTGGTACTCTCCCCCAGCTCCAACCGTAAAATCTATGAATTGGGGATCGAGTCCATTCCCAGCGAATCAGAATGTTATCCGGCCAAACTTGCGCACGGACATGTATCCTGGCTGATCAATCAGAAGGTAGATTTTATCTTCTATCCGGCTCTCTTTTATGAGCGTGACGAATTTCATGAGGCAAACAATCACTATAACTGCCCCATCGTCACCTCCTATTCAGAGAATATCAAGAATAATGTGGAGGAGATCGGACGCGGTGAAGTCAGCCTGCGCAATCCATTTATGTCCTTTGGCGACCTGCAGACTGTCACCTCTGCTCTGACGAGAGAGTTTACGGAACTGCCTGTTGCCGACGTGATGGAGGCTGCGAGAGCAGCCTGGACCGAACTGGAACAGGCCCGTCAGGATATGCGGGATAAGGGGGAAGAGGTTCTTCGTTTTATGGAGGAGAACCACAAACGCGGTATCGTTCTTGCCGGCAGACCCTACCACATCGATCCAGAGATCAACCACGGCATTCCGGAATTGATTAACTCCTATGACATCGCCGTGTTGACGGAAGATTCCGTATCTCACTTGGCGAAACCTGAGCGCCCGTTGATCGTGTCCGACCAGTGGATGTATCATTCCAGGCTCTATGCCGCAGCCAGCTTCGTCAAGACAAGGGATGATCTGGACCTGATCCAGCTGAACTCTTTCGGTTGCGGACTGGACGCCGTCACCACGGATCAGGTCAACGATATCCTGTCCGGCTCCGATAAGATTTATACCTGCCTTAAGATTGATGAGGTCAACAACCTTGGGGCGGCTCGAATCCGTATCCGTTCTCTGCTTTCCGCCATCAAAGTGCGGGAGGAGAAGAACAAGAAACGTACGATACACTCAAGTGCAATCACGAAAGTACCCTTTACCGAAGAGATGCGCAAGGATTACACAATCCTCTGCCCGCAGATGTCTCCGATTCATTTTGAGATCATGGAGGCCGGGTTCAATGCCTGCGGCTATCACTTCGAGGTGCTGGACAACGACAACCGTCATGCCGTGGATGTAGGATTGAAATACGTAAATAATGACGCGTGTTATCCCTCTCTGATCGTCGTGGGTCAGATCATGGATGCCCTATTGTCCGGTAAATATGACTTAAATAAGGTGGCTGTCATCATGACACAGACAGGGGGCGGCTGCCGTGCTACCAACTACATCGGATTTATCAGGCGTGCCCTGGAGAAAGCAGGGATGCCGCAGATTCCTGTAATCTCCCTTAACCTTGCGGGCATCGAGAGTAATCCGGGCTTCCACCTGAACGCCGATCTGCTCATGCGCGCCGCATACAGCGCACTCTTCGGAGATATCTTCATGCGCTGCGTCTACCGCATGCGCCCGTACGAGAAAGAACCAGGCTCCGTGGACAGACTTCACCGGGAATGGGCGGCCAAATGCCGCAAGTTCGTCTCCGGCAAACATATGAATTATTTTACATTCTGCAAAATGTGCCGACAGATCATACGGGATTTCGACGCTGTCCCGATCCACGAGAATACGAAGAAACCCAGAGTCGGGATTGTAGGAGAAATTCTGGTCAAGTTCGCACCGGCCGCCAACAATCACCTGGTTGAGCTGTTGGAATCCGAGGGCGCCGAGGCGGTAGTGCCTGATCTGATGGATTTCATGCTCTACTGCTTCTACAATCAGATTTACAAAGCGGATTATCTGGGAACCTCAAAGAAAGCGGCCCTTATTTCCAGAATGGGAATCCAGGCGCTTGAGAAGCTTCGCGGCGCCGCAGCAACGGCTTTTGCAAAGAGCCGCCATTTCACACCGCCTGTAAGTATTTACAAGATAGCACAGTACGCTGAACCGATCGTCAATATTGGCAATCAGACCGGGGAAGGATGGTTTCTGACCGGCGAGATGGTGGAACTGATCCACAGCGGCGTCAGCAATATCGTCTGCACACAGCCTTTCGGCTGTCTGCCCAACCATGTGGTGGGCAAGGGCGTTATCAAGGAACTGCGCAGACGTTTCCCGCTCTCCAACATTGTGGCGATCGACTATGATCCGGGCGCCAGCGAAGTAAATCAGTTAAACCGCATCAAACTGATGCTGTCCACCGCACAGAAAAATCTGAAAAACAAGGCGCAGGCAAAATCTGTCTGATAAAATAGAAATCCCCTCAAAATGCCAGAGTCAGAATTTCTGAATCTGTCATTCTGAGGGGATTACTGTTACATCTGTTTCCTGACCACCAGATACTCGTTGTCCAGTTGATAGAAAGAACACTCAAAATTATCACCCCGAAGGAAACGGCTCATGTCATCCTCATCCAGATCTACCATGCAGACATAACATTCATAATCTTCATCATATTGATAATTACTACAGGTATCACAACTACTCATCTATTATCCTGCCTTTTTCATATTATTAATAAAATGTCTTGTCCACTCTGCGGTTAACAAACTTGATCTTGCCTTTGATCTCCTCTTCCAGTTCCTGAAGCGCCTCGTCGGCAATCTCCTTCTGCAATTGGTTAACACAAAAAATGCAGGTGCCAAATTTATCATTTGAAAAAAGTTTCGGCTTCTCCCACTTGACAAAATAGGATACTCTGTGTCTTAGAAGCAGCTTCTCAATCTTTTCCTTCGTCATAAGGTCGGTCACCTGACACCACTCCACTTCATTATGTACTTTCACTTTCTGATATGCAGTCTCCATGATACCCTCCGTAATTCTTCGTATTAAAGCGTCATATACATTTATTATAGTCCATTTAACATGATTGTGCAATTATTGCATGACAGCTTTTTTTGTGATATATTAAAAGCGTTATTTTTTGACAAAAAATGAATGTGAGGAATATATTATGCCTATTAAAGTAGCAGATTCTTTGCCTGCAACCACAATACTGGAAAAAGAAAATATTTTCGTTATGACAGAATACCGCGCCATGCATCAGGATATCCGTCCGCTTAACGTATTGATTCTTAATCTGATGCCCACCAAAATCGTGACGGAAACGCAGCTTTTACGCAAACTGTCCAACACACCGCTCCAGGTCAATGTTGAATTCCTGCAGACTGCCAGCTATGTGCCGCAGCATACTGATTCCAATCATTTAGAGTCCTTCTACACTACGTTTGATCAGGTAAAAGACCGAAAATACGACGGTATGATCATCACTGGCGCACCTTTAGACTATGTGCGGTTTGAAGACGTCACCTACTGGGACGAATTATGCACTATTATGGCCTGGGGGAAAAAACATGTCCACTGTACGCTGCACCTGTGTTGGGGCGCTTTCGCCGGGCTTTACTACCTGTACGGCCTGGACAGATATGATCTGAAAACCAAACTGTCCGGAGTCTACGCCCATAAGATCATCAAAAGAAATTCTCCTCTTTTCAGAGGTTTCGACGATATATTCTATGCGCCGCAGTCCCGCGCCATGGGTATCTCTGCGGAGAAGATCGCTTCTGTTCCGGATCTTGAACTGATGGCAATCTCTGACGAGGCTGGCGTCACCATCGTCAAGACCACCGACAGCCGACACTTCTTCGTCACTTGTCATCCTGAGTATGACGCCGATACACTGGCACAGGAATACTTCAGAGACTTAAATAAGGGTATGAACCCAAACATACCGGCCAATTACTTTCCTGATGACAATCCCGAGAACCCGCCCATCGTCAACTGGCGTTCCACCGGGCAGTTACTGTATTCCAACTGGCTGAATTACTACGTGTACCAGACGACACCGTATGACATTCGGACCATTGAGTAAATGTACTGGAAACGCCCTGTTTTCAAGGGTTCTGGAGCATCGCATCCCTACCGGGGATGTGGTGCTTTTATACATTATTTCCTGTTTTTTCACATATTATGATGAAAAAATGGAATACAAATCTGATCTATCCTCTCTCCAATATCTCTTCGATTTTTCTCAATAAATCTGGAATATCCTCACACAATGTATTCCATACAATATCTAAATCCACCCTGTCATAATCATGCGCATGTATATTTCTCATGGATTTGATCTCATGCCACGGAATCTGAGAATTCTCTTCTATAAAATCCGCTGATAAACGACCAACCAGTTCTCCAATTTGAATAATGCACATATTACATGCATACTGAAAAGAAATGTCACTTTTATAATTGGAAAAACTCGCGTTATACTTACCCATAAGGAAATCTATATCTTTACAATATTTGATGATTTTCTTTAAAACCTCATCATCTTTGCTCCTCATACAATAAAACCCTTTCTTTTTCAATTTGATTCAGAAATTCCCGGTCTTCTATTTCAGTAGTGATAACATCCACATGACATCCAAAAATACGCTCCAACTCATTCACAAATGCAAAATATTGGATCAAGCTCCTGAGTTTCCCCTTCTCAACACATATATCAATATCGCTTTCATCATCCGCCTCATTTCTTGCATAAGAACCAAACAGGCTAAGAGATTTAATACCGTATGCCTCCGCCACCGGTGACGCCTTTGCTTTTATTTCATCCAAAGTATAACACATGATATTTACTCCTTTTAAATTTGCCGTCCATGCAATAAAATACCTTTTTAAATTATTTTCTTTTTTTTCACATATTATGATGAATCCCCTACAGATACCGCTCCATAAATTCTTCCTCGGAAATGACGGGCACTCCAAGTTCCTTCGCTTTCTTGTTCTTGGAAGATTGCGAGGCAGTATCATTGTTGATCAGGCAGACGGTCTTGCCCGTGACGCTTCCGGTCACCTTACCGCCCCTGTCCTCGATCTCAGCCTTAAGCGCATTACGATTCTCGTAGTGTTCCAGGCTGCCCGTGATAACGAACGACATACCGGCAAGTGTCTGGGTATTCGCATCCACCGTTTCCTGTGCGAGATGCACTTCCTGCAGGAGATGATCCAGCTGCTCCATCCGGTCATCTCTGTGGAAAAATTCATAAATCCCTGTCGCAATAACTTCTCCGACACCGTCCACATCGCTCAGTTCCTCCACTGTTGCCTGCCGGATCGCGTCCAATGAATATTGGAAATTTCTACATAATAGCTTCGCATTCGCCACGCCCACATTCTCGATTCCGAGTCCGTAAATTACTCTAGCCAGAGTAGTGTCCCGCGCTCTCTCAATGCTCTCCATCAAGTTACGGTAGGACTTCTCCCCAAACCCGTCCATCTGTGTGATTTCCTGTTCATAGCGGCTCAGTTTAAAAATATCTGCAAATTCATGAAGAAATCCTCTGGCCAAAAATTTCTCCAGCGTAGATTCTGACAATCCGTCCACATTCAGCGCATCCCTGCTCACAAACAGTGTGAACGCCTTAATCTTCTTGGCGTCACAGTCCGGATTGTTGCAGTATAGAGACTGTACATCATTGACCTGACGAATCTGTGTCGGCTGGCCACAGACCGGGCACACCGACGGAATTTCCAGCGTATCGCTCTGTGTCAGATTTTCCGCAATCTGCGGAATAATCATATTCGCCTTGTAAACCGTGATGCGATCCCCGATTCCCAGCTTGAGCCCTCTCACAATACTGATGTTGTGTACAGAAGCCCTGCTGACAGTAGTCCCTTCCAGCTCGACAGGCTCAAAGATCGCCACCGGGTTGATCAGACCTGTGCGGCTGGCGCTCCACTCCATCTCCTGAAGCGTCGTCTCCCGCACCTCATCCGCCCATTTGAAAGCAATCGAATCCCGCGGAAATTTCGCTGTCCGGCCCAGGGAACTTCCATATGCAATATCATCATAAGTCAATACCAGCCCATCGGACGGAATATCATAAGTTGTAATCTTGTTTTCGAAATATTCTATCTCATCCAGAATCGTATCCGGATTGACGATTTTGTACTCCACCACGTCAAATCCCTGTCTTTTCAGGAAAGCAAACTGTTCCGCCCTGGAATTGTTATCCTCCACACCGTCTGCCTTTACCAGACTGAAAGCATAGAAATTGACATTACGCCTGGATGTGATCTCATTGTTCAGCTGTCGCACTGAACCGCTGCACAGGTTTCTTGGATTCTTATACTTTGCGTCGACATCCTCGACTTCACTATTGATCCTCTCAAATTCACTGTAACTGATCACCGCCTCCCCACGAAGAATCAATTCTCCCTGATACGGAATAGAAAGCGGGACATTCTTAAATACCCGGGCATTGTTGGTAATCACTTCACCCACTTCACCATTGCCCCTTGTTACAGCCTTAACAAGTTTCCCATCAAAATAAGTCAGGACAATCGTCAACCCGTCCAGCTTCCAGGAAAGCAGCGCTTCCTTCCCGTTCAGCCAGTCACGCAGTTCCTCCCTGCTCTTCGTCTTGGCAAGAGAAAGCATCGGCCTTTCATGCCGCTCCTTGGGAAGCTCATCGACCGCCTCGAATCCCACGTTTGCCGTAGGGCTATCAGCAAGTGTAACACCTGTTGTTTTTTCTAATTCCAACAATTCATCATACAGGCGATCATACTCATAGTTACTCATAATCTCTGTATCCTCCGCATAATAAGCTTTGGATGCACGATTCAAAACAGAGATCAGTTCTTTCATACGGTTTATG
>CAYXKS010000023.1:15819-18831 GCA_964465725.1 uncultured Bacteroides sp.
ATAAGCTTTGGATGCACGATTCAAAACAGAGATCAGTTCTTTCATACGGTTTATGCTTATATCCATTATCCATAAATACCTTTCGCTATTTATTCTTTTTAATATTTTACCATCCGTTGCCTCGCCAGATTACTTTCTGGTCAGATTTATGTGTTCTCACAAATTTCCCACGGATTATTCAACAACTGCATAATCCCAGGATGAGTAGTTACTCTTCATATGCTTATACACCATGCCATCCCTTACACTGATGTCTCATATCCATCCAGTGTCATTCCAACATATCATTCCAACCTGCAACGTCTGTACAATTCCTTCGTCTCTTCCTCTGACAGTTCCCTGTACTCCCCTGGTCTAAGACCGGTGAGCTTAATATTTATAACGCGTGTTCTTTTTAGTGCCGTAACCTCATATCCCTGTGTTTTGCACATGCGCCTGATCTGCCTGTTGATTCCCTGCGTCAGCACCATGCGGATCGTCTTAGGCCCCAGCTGTTCTATTTCACAAGGCCGGGTAGTAATCTCCAGTTCTTCCAGATATACCCCTTCGCGCAGATGGTCCAGCGCTTCCCTGGTCCATTCCCGCGAAACCTTGACGATATACTCTTTCTCGTGACCATTGGCGCCGCGCATCATGGCGTCAATCAGCGTACCGTCATTCGTCATAATCAGAAGTCCCTCCGACTCCTTGTCCAGCCTGCCGGCATAAGTAAGCCGCACCGGATATTTCAACTCCTGCGTCACGATCCTCTCCGCATGGGGATCACGTTCCGTACAGACTACGCCGGCCGGTTTGTAATAGGCCAATATCACTTTTTTTTCACGGCCTGTTATCTTTTTCCCACGGACACAGATAACTTCCTCTCCGGTCACTTTCATACCTGTCACAGCGCTTCTACCGTCCACTGACACAACACCCTGCTCTATCAGTCTGTCCGCATCCCGCCTGGAGCATACTCCACAATCTGCCAGATACTTATTTAATCTAACCGCCTTCATATGTACTCCTTATCTGCTGTCCGCTTCTTCCTCTACTCCCATACTCTCAAAACTTTTTGATCCTATTAATCTTATCAATCTTATTAAACTTTTTGATCTTATTAATCTTTTGGATCTTTTCGATTTTGTTAATATTTTGGATCTTTTCGATTTTGTTGATCTTTTGGATCTTTTCGATTTTGCTGATCTGTTCAATCTTTTGATCTTTTGGATCTATTCTCATCTATTCTGATCCGTTCTTAATCTGAATCTGCCGCCACACCTGCCATTTCGGGTTCCACTGCATGTTCCAATAAAAACTCCCGCCATGCATCATAGTGCTGCGCATATAGATGAACGCCGTCAAAAGTAAGCTCGGCCTTCAGATATCCCTCTTCATCCGTGAAGACAGGATTCACATCCAGATAAAAAACATCCGTTCCGTTTGCCAAAGAAGCCGAAGCGGCATTCTTGGCATTGATATTCAGATTATTGAATTCTGTTTCCATGTTATTCTTTTCCCTGCTGACATGGAGATTGGCCATAACATAGATAATAGCCTCAGGCTGCCATTCCCTGATCTGCTGCAGAACCTGTCGGTATTTGTCCAGATACAGTTCCGTATTACCATATCCCAGTTCATTCATACCCAGCATGATATAGATCTTGCCATACTGTTTCTCCTGCAGCACATCTTTCATATAAACCTTGTTCCCGGTCTTCTGGTAAGTAATGCCCTCCTCCAGGAGCTTAAAAATCATCATACCACTGTCACAATAGAAATCAGCCTCTTCCAATCCGGCATAATCCGATATCCCCAGCGTTCTGGAATCTCCCAGAAAAGCCGCATCGTTAAAATAACTGATGTTTTCTTTTGTGTATGGATACTCCGTTGTCATTGCAACTTTTCCTGCATCTTCATAATAACGTGATTCTGTCGGAACCGGGTCATAATATTCAAAGTTTGTGATACCCTTTGGCTTTTCCTCAGTATTTGCGGCGTTCTCCAAGCCTCCATCATCTTCATAAGGTTTATTGTCGCCCTGTAAATCGTCATTATCTTCCTTGCATTCTCCTGCATTTTCCAGTTTGTCCGGAGCATTCTCATCTGCCTGATCCGTATCTGTCGCTGGCTGCCCTGGCTGCTCATTAATTTCGCCTGACACATCGCTATCCGCCTCTTTGCTTTTCATATCATCTGTATTTATACTGCTCTGGAACAGTTCATCGGATAATACTTCCTGTTTTTCCGGTGCTTTGGCATATGATTCACTGGCAAATGACTGCGCCTGTCTGACCACCGCTCTGATCCCAATTTCATCTGAACGAAACATCACCACCAGGGAGGTAAGCGTTATCGCAAGCAAAAAAGGACAGTTATATATGTACTCTTTCCAGTCTCTCTTCTGTCTTTCCTTTATTTCTGCTGTCTCCTGCTTTTTATCATGCTTTTTATTTGTATTCTTATTTTCCAGTCCCTTTTCTGATACTTTTGTCGCTTTCTTTTCCTGATCTTTTTCTGATACCCTTACCGCCTTCTCTTTCTGGTCTTTTTCTGCTATCTTTATTGCTTTATCCTTCTGATTCTGGCTCTTTTTTGATACCTCTATCGCTTTATCCTTCTGGTTCTGGCTCTTCTTTGACACCTCTATCGCTTTATCCTTCTGGTTCTGGCTCTTTTTTGATACCTCTACCGTTTTCTCTTTCTGACCCTTTTTTGATACCTTTACCGATTTCTCTCTCTGGTCCTTTTCTGATAACTTTATTATCTTCTCTTTCTGTTCTTTCTTTTCTATCATCCGCTGTCTTCCTATCCGCTTTTATCTGTTTAAGGAGGATATATGCCTCCTGATTGCTGTCAAAATCTAAAATACAAGAATGGATTGTTGCTTCCCACCATTATCTCATGAACAGAGAACCAGAATATCACTACCAGCAGAACCACCACAAACCACCTGTCTTTCCATTTATTATACCACCTGATCGGAAAAGGTGTAGCAAATAAAATACAAGCCGCCAACAATATTCCATACTC
>CAYXKS010000023.1:18931-21914 GCA_964465725.1 uncultured Bacteroides sp.
TGATCGGAAAAGGTGTAGCAAATAAAATACAAGCCGCCAACAATATTCCATACTCCTGCAGATAACGCAGAAGCTGTGGTATCCCAACCAGAACCATCTTCTGATGGACTCCGAACATGTTGCCTAAATAAGCTGCCAGCTGTCTTATATCGGTAATCGCGAACACAACCCATGTAATGGGAATGATGGCCAGTGTATACAACCGCCCAAGCACTTTCGTCTGCTCCAGCTTCCTGCCATATGTGTTCTTCTCCACCGTGAGAATCAGGAAAAACAGGAATCCCCACAAGACAAAATTCCAGTCGGCTCCATGCCACAGCCCTGTAAACGTCCACACAATAAAAAGATTGCATATCGTTCTTATTCTGCCCTTACGGCTGCCGCCCAGCGGAAAGTAGACATACTCGCGAAACCATCTTCCAAGAGTAATATGCCATCTGCGCCAGAATTCCGAGATGGACCTGGAGGCATATGGATCATCAAAGTTCTGTGGAATCCTGAATCCAAGCATTCTGCCAAGTCCCATCGCCATCATGGAATATCCCCAGAAATCAAAATATATCTGAAAAGAATAGGCGGCTGCTCCCAGCCACGCCACAGACGGATGCAGATTCCCCGCACCTGCAGTCATAATCGTATTCCAGAGTGTGCCAATCTGATTGGCCAGAAGAACCTTGAGCCCCAGACCCAAAGTAAAAAGCTTCAATCCATTCTCCAGATGCCTTATACGTATTCTGCGGCTATGCATTCGGTCAGCCACTTCATCGTATCTCACAATCGGTCCGGCAATCAACTGTGGAAACATGCTTACATAGGCGGCAAATGATATAAATCCGGGAGGCTCTTCCATCGTTCCCCGATAGAGATCCGCCTGATAAGACACCATCTGAAAAGTATAGAAACTGATGCCCAGTGGAAGCACCAGCGATAATACCGGTATGATTTCCTGTCCCGCCAAATGGTTCACAGAATTTGCTGCAAAATCCCAATATTTAAAGACAAACAAAATCCCAAAGTCAAACACAAGAGAAGTTATCAACGCAATTTTACGCCTTCTTACTCTTTTTTGCGCACGGTTCTGTATAGGAGCCGCCGGCTCCCAGAACATGTACTTACTAAGTCCATAGTTGACTACAACCGAAAAAATAAGCAGCAGAACGAAATACGGTTCTCCTACTCCATAAAACACAAGACTTCCCGCCAACAGAACGATATTACGGTATTTAGCGGGAACAATCAGATATATTAGCATGAAAACCGGAAGAAACCGGAATAAAAATTCCACACTGGAAAAAAGCATACAAAACACTCCCCGAAATAAGATAAAATGAAATCCTTATTCAGTATATTCCAGGTAGAATTTTTTTACAAGGGATAGACTCTTCCTTTTTCGACATTTTCTGCATCATTTTTGCATCGGAATTGCATCATATTTGCATCATGCCTGTGCCCATGTCAGCTCTGACACAAACGTGCTGTGAAAGGCAGGCACAAGTCCTGATACACATATGCAGTTTTCCTTCCAAATTCTATTTTCGCAGTCCCTTGGGATAATGGTTCTTCATCTGCCCGCCGGCCGCCTTGCCGAATCCAAGCGGATATCCCTGAAAGCACAGTAATGTCCACCCTTTCTGCAACCCGCACGACAGACTCTCACCGTGCAGGTACCTGACCGCATCCTCACGCGACACCTCCATAACCTTGTCCGTCTCCGCTACCTTAAGTGCAAGCGCAAGAGAGTGAGAAGGCTCTAATCGATTTTTCTTCTCCGTTGCCAGATGCAATCCCGGACGTATCACTTTCATCCCCTGCATCGGGATCATTTCCTCCGGAACGAGATATATCTGCTCACCGAAAAGCTGAACCTTAGAATGCTGCTCCTCCAGCCAGCCTGGAGCCATCCCCAGTTCCTTTGAAAGAAAGTCCTGTAATGTCCCTTCCCTTTTCGCTGCCCTGGGCTGAGTATCAATTTTACCCCGCTTATTCCTGATTACCGAAGTTCCCATTCTCCGAAGTCTTGCAATATAATGTCCTTCGCCCTTTATGCGGTGAGGCCATAACCGCATCGTATGCTCCAGGCCCGGAGCCGGGTTTCTGGTCCAGTCGGCTCTTCCCGGCGTAAAAGCGGCATCATGTATAGTCTCTTCTATCATAAAGTCTTCATGTTCCTGAACAAATCTGCTGACCGCACCCTCATTCTCATCCGGCGCAAAGGTGCATGTAGAATAGACCAGCACACCGCCCGGTTTCAGCATCTTAGCCGCTTCGTCAAGTATAGTCTGCTGCCTGTCAGCGCACATCTGTACATGTTCCACGCTCCATTGCTCTATCGCAGTCTCATCTTTGCGGAACATTCCTTCTCCTGAACAGGGTGCATCCACCACGATCCTGTCAAAATATCCTGGGAATAATTTCGCCATACGCTCCGGAGATTCATTACACACCACACAGTTTTTGATTCCCATACGTTCTATATTCTGAGAAAGAATCCGTGCTCTGTTCGAAATCACCTCATTGGCCACCAGAACCCCCTCACCATTCATCCTGCCCGCAATCTGAGTGCTCTTACCCCCAGGCGCTGCGCACAAATCCAGCACGCGTTCTCCCGGCTTCGGGTCCAAAATCTCCACCACTGCCATGGCAGACGGCTCCTGAATATAGTATGCCCCTATCTCATGCAGTACGTCTCTTCCCGGCTGCTCCTCCTCCTGATAGTAAAATCCCTCCCGCGCCCAGCTCACCTTCTCCAATGTATAAGGCATTCGTTCCAGGAACTCTTCCGATGAAGTCTTAAGCGGATTCATACGCAATCCATAATATCGGTTGTTATTATAGTTATCCAGAAATTCCTTCCACTCCGCCCCCAAAAGCTTCTGCATCCTTATGCAAAATGCCTCCGGCAGCTTAACATTCTCTCTCATACTTGCACCTCATGTCTTTCCAAACACAAACGTTCTGTGAAAAGTACGGTGCAAGTATTAGC
>CAYXKS010000024.1:0-21744 GCA_964465725.1 uncultured Bacteroides sp.
GAATCGGATTGCGGACTACGCATCCTTCACCTGCCTTCAGCATCTTCATCTGCTCTTCTGTCAATCTGTCCACAAAGCTATAGTCCACCCAGCAATCATTGTAACCATATATCTGGAAACGTTCTCCAACACTCAGTACAAAATCCGTCCCGATTCCCACCGGAGCATACTGTTCATCCAATTCATAGACGGCATACTGCTGTGCTGCCACCGACTCCACATGCTGGTCCTCTTCCATCCTTGCAAGTTCTTCCTGTGGAAAACCGTCATATTCGTTCACCACAGAATAATCTCCCAGATGCTCCGATACCATATGCGACACACTGATTCTGGACAAAACTCCCTGCAGTGTGATAAATACGGTAATACTCATAACCAGCGACAGAACTGTAATCGCCGTCCTGCTCCTGTTACGCCGCATATTGAGCCGGGCGTAATATCTCTCAAAATTACGAATCCTCGTCTTCCTCCGTCTTCTTATGATATGCTTCCCTGTCGCTCCATGCATCGCGGTGACCGGAGATACCCTCGCCGCAAAGTGCGCCGCCGGAGCCGCGGCCAGAAACGCAAACAGCAGTGTAATTCCAGCGCTCATGACAAGATATCCCCATTTCCCGGACCCGTTAGCCTCAACCAATCCCTGTAACTGCGCTGCATCCTGCGCCAGAAACATCTCCGGCGACAACTGATTCAGCGCCGCTGTCAAAATCCCTTTCGCTGACAGAAAACCAAGCAACATTCCTACTGGAATCCCTACCGCGCAGAGGATCAATACTTCCTGTGCCAATACAGTAAAGCTGTCCTTTCTGTGCACCGATGGCCCGAAGTGTGCCATACTGCCCGATGCGCCTTGTGACGGCAATCTTTAATATATTATAAATGACCAGGCCCGCTGCCGACAAGATCAGTCCCGCCACCAGAATCCCCGCCATAACAAGAAAAGAGAAACCGTCATCATCCAGTGTGGTGCCGCCGGATTGCGCATCATAACGAATTCCCAAGGCATTCAGATAAGGATAATTATAATAGGTATCCAGTTCATGCAGATTCAGTTCGGCACCTATATCATCAATAACCGTTTGAAAGCTCTTTTTGTCCGCGACACAGACATCCACACTGTAATACAAATATTCCTCCGGCAGGACCTTCTCTGCCGTTCCTTCCCCCACAAGTCCCAAAATCGAGCCGGACGTATATCCCAGATAATTGTTTTCCGTAATCCCTGTAAGAATAAAATCCGCTTCATAATCATAGTCTTCTATATTGATGCCATGCCGCAGCGCCTTTGACAACGACAGTGAAATACTGTCACCGATTTTCCCATCAAATCCCAAAAACTGCAGGGCATCCTCCGAAAGCGCAATCTCCATCGGCGACCTAGGCAGTCGTCCGGCAACCAGTTTCGTATAGGATGGAATCGTCTTTATGCTGTTCTCTCTGTACTCCGACAGATCCAGACGCAGCAAATCATTCAGTTCCATGCTCCCCAAGGGAATCGACCGCCCCACGTAAGAAAGCCGGGGATCATTTTCCAGAATCCCTGCCTGCTCTTCGGTCAGCTGCACAAAGGTTGCCTGCCTGTCACCTCCGATTGCAACAGCCTGCTGCCTGCGCATAGCGGAAAGTACTCCCGCCGCCTGTCCCACTGCCGTTGTCATCATCGTAGACAGAATGACAGCGATCAGAATCAGGATCGATATCACTTTCTGTTCCAGGATTTCTTTTCGTGCTATCGTTAACGGCCCTGGAAATTTCATTTTCGGCCTTACAGATGCTCCCGTATATAATTTCATATCTTCATCGTCCCTCCGTGTCATTATCAAAATCAAGGTATGCTTTATCCATCTCATGCCGTAACAGTTCAGACTTCAATATCATTAAATTAAGCCAATACACAATATCAGGTGCGTCCGGCTTAACTTAATGACATTGGGGCTGAACTGTTACTTCATGCCCCAGACAAACCTCCGTCCATAATTACAAGCTTTCTCTCTGCCCTCTGCGCGACTCTGCCGTCATGAGTAATCACAACAAGCGTTTTCCCCATTTCTTCATGGACGTTCTCCAGCATCTTCATGACTTCCCCTCCACTCTTACTGTCCAGATTTCCGGTCGGTTCATCTGCAAAAATGATATCCGGCTCCGCGATAAGCGCCCTGGCAATCGCCACTCTCTGCTGTTGCCCGCCCGAAAGCTCATGCGGCAGATGAGAAAGCCGATCCTGAATACCCAGCATATGCGCCAGATACTCCAAGCGCTCCTCTACTGTCCGCTGTCTCTGAACTTCTTTTTTCTGTCTGTCACGGCTCTGCTTTCCCTTTTTCAATCCTGATGATACCGCTTCTACATTCCCACAAATATCCTTCATAGACTTTTTTCCATCTAACAGAATCGGCATCAGAATGTTTTCCCGCGCCGTCAGAACCGGCAGAAGGTTAAACTGCTGGAAAATAAACCCGATACGCCTGCGCCGGAAGGCAGACAACTCCTTGTCACTCAGACTGTAAATATCCTGACCGTCAAAATATAATTTCCCGTCAGTCGGCCGATCAAGCCCGGACAGCAGATGAAGCAGCGTACTCTTACCGCTGCCGGAAGGTCCCATAATCGATATGAAATCCCCTGGCATAATCCTCAGATCAGCCCTCTGGAGCGCAACAACCTGGTTCTCTCCGTTTCCGTATATTTTTGTTAACCCTTTTGCTTCAATAAACATAAAAAACACTCTCCCTTAATTTATCTATAGTAAGCGACATTGGAAATTTCGTTTACTATAAGGAGAGTGTAATAGTCAAATCTCAAAAAAGTCTCAATTTTTTAATTCAACATCTATATCCTTCATCTGCAAATGTCGCCGTCACCACCGCGCCACATTCCTCTCCCATACCATTTTCCACCTTAAGTTCTCCTCCATGTTTCATACATAATACCCGGCTGCCGTACAGTCCCATTCCGAAATGCGTCGCGCTCTCATCTGTTTTCCCAAAGGGCTTCGGCCCACTCTTCACCAGCCATGCAGGAAAGCCCGGTCCATCGTCCTTCACCGTCAGAATCAGCATTCCAGCCTCCCTTTCCAGGCAGATACTTATTTTCGTCCGGGCAAAACGTGACGCATTCCCAATCAAATTTTCCGCAACCGTCAGGAAGATTCCATGATCTAGCTTAACAGGCTCCATCTCCTGAACGGATACCGATACCATGACCGAAGGATTCGACAGTAACACAAACACCCTTGCCGTCTCTTCCAACTCAGCCTGCATTGTCGCGCCGCTCACCGATTTCCTGCTTACCGGCATCTGTTCCAGTTTCTGTATACTGCTCATAGCCTCCACATAACGCTCTATGCGCAACGTATATGCCTCCATCCGCTCCAATGCCTGTTCATCTCTGCTGTCCCGGCGCAGCTGCCTCACCGTTCCTTTTAAGACCGTGACCGGATTGCGCAGATCATGTGCAAAAGCTGCATTGAGCCTTCTGCGTTCCTCCGCCTGTCTCCACAACTCCTGATTCGTCCGCAAAAGCTCTCCCCGCATGGCCTCGAAAGCCGCACAGATCTGCCCCATCTCGTCTTTGGACACTTCCGGAATGGAGAAATCAAGATCATGCATCCGAATCCGCTCCGTACCGTCTTTTAAGACAGCAATAGGCGTTTTCAGTTTCAGATAATAGAATATAATTCCCGCAGCTCCCAATCCACTCACCGGAATAACTAAGATTGCAACGATTTGAATTCTGCCAAGCAGTCTCAATATTTTTTCCTGTTCTGCTGTCGGCTGCTCTAACTGTGTCACTACTCCACCGGGACTGATAGAGACTCCGCCATTCGGATAACGCTCTGAAATTCTCCCACACATACGGTATATTCCGAAAGCCAAAATCAACGCAGCTGCCATGCATAGTACCGACAATACAAAGAACGACTGTTTTAATCCCATATTTTTCAACCGTTCCATTTATACCCGCACCCCCACACTGTCTCAATATAGCTATGAAGCGTATAAGCGCTCAGCTTCATGCGAATCTTCCGGATATGTTCCATCACAGTATCACTGCTCCCATCTCCTTCTAATCCCCACACCGACTCATAGATATGTTCCCTGTCAAAAACCTGTCCGGCATGCAGTGAGAGCAGTTCCAAAATATCAAATTCACGCCTGGAAAAGGAGATCTGTTCTCCTCTGATCTCTGCCGTCCTGGAGGAATAATCTATCGAAAGTTCACCGAAAAACCGCACTGCCGCATTGTCATACCGTCTCTGTTCCCGCCGCAGATGCGCCGCCACCCTTGCGCCCAGTTCGTCCAGATCAAAAGGCTTGACAATATAGTCATCCGCTCCCGCTCCAAATCCCATTATCTTGTCCGAAGATTCCACCCTGGCCGTCAGAAAAAGAATCGGACAACTGACATATTCCCGTATCTGCCTGCAGACAGTTAGGCCGTCCATATCCGGCATATTGATATCCAGCAGAATCAGATCCGGTTCCGTCGATACTTTCCTGAGGGCATCACCACCACTGTTCGCCGTAATCACTTCATAGTGAGATTCAAAATAGTTTCTCATCATATCCACGATCCCCGGTTCGTCATCCACAATCAGTAATCTGTATTTCATTCGTTTTCTCCTCTTCTGCTCTTCCCCCTGTTCATCAATGTCATTAAGTTAAGCCAGTACACAGCGTCTGACATTGCCTGTTCATTATAACCGATAAATCTCAAGAAACTCTCAAAAAAACAGGTGTAAAATTCGTGTTACCCACTATTTTACACCCATTCATATTTTCTTCTATCATCAAATCGACCAGGGAAGTTTTCTTTCCCTACTCGCCGCGCGGCTCTCATACCGCTTTAGCGGCAAACTTCCCTATGCGGACCTGCGCATCATAAAAGCATCTCCGCTCTGCCATTCATACTCAGGCATTCTTCGTCGCCACCACATCTACTCCCGTTCCGGCAACATCAGCAAGAATCACATCTCCGATCCGTACCGGCGCCTTCACCGTGATTCCCTTCAATGCCCGCACACAGTCAAAAATCTTATCCTTCGGAATATCCTCTTTCGTCTTCACGGATACCATATCCACACTTCCGCCTTCCACTTTGACGGTGGAAGTGACGATTCTTGTAGGATTCGTAACCTCTTTTCGCGCATAGGCGTCTCCCCGGGGACAGGTATTGCCGGTTACACTCACAATCTCTGTATCATTCATTTCCACTGTTACCGGACAACCCATGGGACATCCGATGCAGATCAATTCTCTTTTTCCCATAGTCTTTACTCTTCCTCCACTCTCACCGTAATCGTCTTAAGTTCCGGATACTGCTGCAATTCTTCTTTCCGAAGCTTCACTTCCTCCATCTCTCCGGGCGCCATAACCGGACGCTTCCGGTGGAGAATCCTCTCATCGTCCAGATAGACGCTCACAAAGCAATTCTTATATACGCCCCCTACTCTGAAACGGACAGTCTGGATATCCTCCATGCGGTCCACGTTGATTCTCGACGGAACCGTATACCGCACACCGTCTACTGCCTGCACTTCCACGACATCTCTTTTCTGTACACTATTCTCTCTTTGTTCTGCAGAAGTATCCTTCCCCGTACCATTCTCCTTTTTGGCTGCCCTGTTCTGCTCTGCCAAATCAAACCGTCCATCCTGCACATACCGCGCGGCATTTCTTCCGGCCGCGGCCGCTTCCTCAGAAACATAATCCACAAGATCATGTACATGTAGAACGTTGCCGCAGGCGAATACACCTCCGATACTGGTCTCCAGACTCTCATTGACGACCGGACCCGAAGTAACCCTGCTCAGTTCCACACCCATACCGCCCGATAACTCGTTCTCCGGAATCAGTCCGACCGACAACAGCAGCGTATCACATTCATATTCCTCTTCCGTTCCGGGAATCGGCTTTCCCTTATCATCCACCTGCGCAAGCGTAATCCCTTCCACCCGCTCCCTGCCACGTATATCCACGACAGTATGACTGAGTTTCAGCGGAATCCCGTAATCATCCAGACACTGTACGATATTCCTCTTTAAGCCCCCGGAATAAGGCATCAGCTCCGCCACAACCTGTACCTGCGCCCCTTCCAGCGTCATACGTCTGGCCATAATCAGACCGATATCACCGGACCCAAGTATGACAACCTTGCGTCCCGGCATATACCCTTCCATATTGACCAGTCTCTGGGCAGTTCCCGCGGAAAAAATTCCGGCCGGGCGATATCCCGGAATATTCAGTGCCCCTCTGGATCGCTCCCTGCATCCCATCGCCAGGATGACCGCCTTCGCCTGAATCTCAAAAAGGCCGTCTATGCTGTTCATCGCCGTCACTACTTTTTCCCTGCTGATATCCATAACCATGGTATTCAGCTTATACTCTATCTGCAAATTCTGTACCTGCTCCACAAACCTGCCGGCATACTCAGGTCCCGTCAGTTCCTCTTTGAACGTATGCAGACCGAAACCATTATGGATGCACTGGTTCAAAATACCTCCCAGTTCTTTATCTCTCTCCAGAATCAATATACTGTCTGTCCCGTTCTCTCTGGCGGAAACCGCCGCCGCCAGTCCTGCCGGTCCTCCGCCCACTATTACAATATCATAGACTTTCACTTGTCGTCTCCTTATTCACTATATTAACAGAAATTTGTCATGTCGTTTACTATACCGCACCAGGCCGTAAATGCATCATCAATCCGCATTTCGACTGTGAACAATACTATCTGTCACAACGTGTCTTTGTTTGTACCCACAACGATCCTGGAACCACCGCCTGACTTCGTAATTTCGCTTATCTGCACCCCACGCTCCCTGGCCAGAATCTCCATGACTCTTGGCGAGCAGAACCCCGCCTGGCACCGTCCCATTCCGGCTCTCGTCCTGCGTTTTACACCGTCCAGGGATTTCGCGCCGAGGGGCCTTCTGATCGCATCGATGATTTCCCCTTCCGTAATCATCTCACAGCGGCAGATGATATTTCCGTAAGCGGGATTCCTGCGAATCAGTTCTTTCCTCTCTGTGACAGACAGATCATTCGGATTCAGAATTCCTTGTCTTGTTCCTGTAAACTCCGGATTTTCTTCCAGATTTAACAGGTCTCTCACGATATCCGCCACCATCATACCGATCGCCGGACTAGCCGTAAGGCCGGGAGATTCTATCCCCGCACAGTCAACGAAACCGGCGGCGTCTTCCACTTCCTCGATGATGAATTCATGATTCTCCTCATGTGCGCGCAGCCCTGCAAAAGAAGTGATCACAGACCGCATCGGCAGATTCTTCACACTTTCCCCTGCTCTCTCAAGCACCTGGTCAAGTCCTTCCCTCGTAGTGTTGACGCCCTCTTTATCCTCAATATCGATCGCCGTCGGCCCCACCAGCAGATTACCGTGAACAGTAGGCGACACCAGTATTCCCTTTCCATATTTATTCGGAAGAGCAAAAATAACGCTGGACACATGATTCCCCGCAGATTTGTCAAGCAGGCAGTAATCTCCTCTTCGCGGCGTGATCTTTATCTTCTTATCGCTTACCATATTGTGGATGGTATCGGCATAGACACCCGCCGCATTGACCACACATCTTCCTTCGAACTGACCCTGGTTTGTGTCCACAGCCCATCCCTTTTCTGTCTTATGGACTCCCTGTACCTCGGTATCAAACTTAAACTCCACTCCATTTGCACAAGCATTCTCCGCGAAGGCAATGTTCATCCCGAAAGGACATACGATACCCGCCGTAGGCGCATACAAAGCCGCCACCGCATCCTCCGAGATATTCGGCTCCATTGCGCGCAGTTCCTCTTGTTCCACGATGCGCAGTCCTTCCACTCCATTGGCAGCTCCTCTGTCATAGAGTTCCTGCAGCTTCGGCCTGTCCTCCTGTGTCCTGCACAGCACCAGCGAACCGATTCTCTTGAATTCAAAATCAAGCTCCTTCGATAACTGCTCCATCATCTGACTTCCCTGCACATTCAGCCTGGCCATCAGCGATCCCACCGGTGCATCATATCCGGCATGTGCGATTGCACTGTTGGCTTTCGATGTGCCACAGCACACGTCCTCAGCTTTCTCCAGAACGCATATCCGCGCCTTATACCTGGACAATTCTCGCGCCGACGCACACCCGGACACCCCGGCGCCAATGATAATTACGTCATACATATTTATTCTCCAATCATAAATTTTTCATCTGCAGCTACTCGTCTTTCTCCCATCCATAAGCACACTTGACAGCCTTACTCCATCCCTTTACCATAGAAAGCCGTTCTTCTTCCGGAATCTCCGGCACGAACTCTCTGTCGATTGCCCAGTTTTTCAGCACATCTTCCTTGCTTGACCAATACCCCACAGCGAGGCCGGCCAGATAGGCGGCGCCCATTGCCGTAGTCTCCACACATTTCGGGCGGTTGACCGGGGCATTGCTGATATTCGCCTGCTGCTGCATCAGGAAGTTGTTCGCACTGGCTCCGCCGTCCACCTTAAGTGCCGCCAGCCTGATCGAAGAGTCGGCCTCCATCGCCATAAGCACATCGTTGACCTGATAAGCCAGAGAATCCAGCGTCGCTCTGATAATATGATATTTATTCACACCGCGGGTGATACCCACGATCGTTCCCCTCGCATACTGATCCCAATGCGGCGCGCCAAGTCCCGTGAAGGCAGGCACCACATAGCACCCGTTCGTATCCTTTACCTTCTTCGCCATATATTCCGAATCCTGTGCGGAATCGATCATTCTCATCTCGTCACGAAGCCATTGAATCGCCGCCCCCGCCACGAAGATGGAACCCTCCAACGCATAAGTAACCTTACCGTCAAGTCCCCAGGCTATGGTTGTCACCAGCCCATTTCTGGAAAAAACAGGTTTCTCTCCCGTGTTCATCAGCAAAAAGCAACCTGTTCCATATGTATTCTTCGCTTCTCCCGGCTCGAAACATGTCTGTCCAAACAGCGCCGCCTGCTGATCTCCAGCTGCTCCGCCGATGGGAATCGGCCCGCCGAAGAATCCGGGATCTGCCTCACCGTAAATACAACTCGACGGTTTTACTTCCGGAAGCATACACTTCGGAATATCCAGTTCTTCCAGGATTTCATCATCCCATTTCAGTGTATTGATATTAAAAAGCATCGTGCGGGACGCATTGGAATAATCCGTCACATGCACGTCACCCTTGGTCAGTTTCCAGATCAGCCACGTCTCCACAGTGCCGAACAACAGTTCTCCACTCTCCGCCTTCTCCCTGGCGCCCTCCACATGATCCAGGAGCCATTTGATCTTTGTTGCGGAAAAATAGGCATCGATGACAAGTCCCGTCTTCTCCCTGAATTTATCGACCAGTCCCTTTTCTTTCAGGCTGTCCGCATACTCCGATGTTCTGCGGCACTGCCACACGATAGCATTATGGATCGGGCTTCCCGTCTTCTTATCCCACACCACTACCGTCTCCCGCTGATTCGTGATGCCGATCGCAGCGATATCCGCCGCCGTGGCATTGATATTCGCCATGGCCTGTTGTGCCACTTCAAGCTGCGTGGACCAGATTTCATCCGCATCGTGCTCTACCCAGCCAGGCTGCGGGAAATACTGCGTGAATTCCTTCTGGGCCACACTGCACATATCACCCTGCTCATTGAACAAAATACACCTGTTGCTTGTCGTCCCTGCATCCAATGCCATTATATACTTTGCCATACTGTTCCCTCCTCTAAGGACCCATTTAAATATTTGTCTGCATCCCGGCGAAATACCCTGTCCGCAGTAACAGTTCGACCCTTGGCTTCACTACACGTTGAATAGTGAACAGCTGAATAGTTACTGTCAGCATACTTATTTCTACACAAGTTTTCTGAAAATTTCCCCATATCACTACTATAACGCTTTTTCTATCTATACTCAACCAAAAATAGACTTTATTTCCGTATCACAGGCCAAGCTGCTGCCTCATTCATCAATATTCGCCAAAATCCAGGAAAAAATCTTCGTAAATTCCAACCTTTATCTGGTTGGAAGCCACGAAACAATGCCATTAAGTTAAGCCGATACACGGTGTCTGGCTTAGCTCAATGGCATTGTGTGTAAAAAGGAACCTGGAATCTGCCTGTTCCAAATCGCCCTGGAATTTCTTAATGTTTTATTCACCGACGCTGTAAGCAATCTCCCACTCCCCGGAACCGCAATGCGCCTCCATACGTCCCGTCTTTTCCTCAAAGACAAGTCCTTCCGCCGACACTTCCCGCGCGCCTGCCTCCAGGCGGATCGTGGCCGTAGTATTATGCGGAATCGTCACGGACAGCCTTCTTTTTCTTCCGTCCTCTCCCTTATCCCAGGAAACCCGGATCGGCCCATATATGCTCTCATACGTCCCTCTGGCAAACGCCAGCCTGTCACCGGTCTGCGGGCTGATAATCGTATGGTGATACCCTGGATCGGCCTCATCAGCCTCGATTCCCAATACCACGCGGTAGAGCCATTCTCCCACCGCACCGTACGCGTAATGGTTAAAAGAATTCATGTCGGGACTCCACATGGTTCCGTCAGGCTTGAGGCCGTCCCAGTGCTCCCAGACCGTAGTCGCCCCCATTTTCACCTGATAGAGCCAGGACGGAAAATCCTCCTTCAAAAGCAGGTCGTAAGCCTCCTTCGTGTATCCATTCTGGCTGAGAGCATGACAGAAATACGGTGTCCCCACGAACCCTGTCACAAGATGTCCGTTCTCTTTTTCCAGAAGCCTGACCAACTGCTCCGCGGTCTTTTGACGATATTCCTCAGGAACCAGATTGAAATACAATGCCACGATATGGGCCGTCTGTGTCTGGGCAGTCATAGTCCCGTCTTCCCGGAAAAAGGTGCGCCGGAATTTATCCGCAATCCGCTTATACAGCGCGCCATATTCCTCAGCATCCTCCTTCCTTCCAAGAATCTCCGCTATCCTGGCAAACAGTCCCGTCGAATACGCATAGTAAGCCGTGCAGGTCAGGTCGTTGGGCGTCGCTCCGAAATAGCTGCCCTCCTCGGCGTCCAGCGCCACCCAGTCGCCGAACTGAAGCCTGTAATTCCAGATATCATCCACCGCATGTTCTCTCATAAATCCGATCCAGCTCTTCATGCTCTCATACTGCTCCGTAAGAATCTCCCTGTCGCCGAACACCAGATACATCGTCCACGGGATGATAACCGCCGCATCCGCCCACGCCGCCGCGGAATGCGTTCCCTGGGACAAGAGCCAGTCATTCTCCTCTTTTCCGCTGATGATATCCGGAACCACATGAGGCACACCGCCCTCCTTCGTCTGATCCGCCGCCACATCCTTCATCCACTTCCTGAAAAAAGTGTAAGTATTCATCAGATAACAGGCCGTCCGGCAGAAAATCTGCGCATCTCCTGTCCATCCCATTCTCTCATCCCTCTGCGGGCAGTCCGTCGGAATATCCACGAAATTCCCCTTAAGTCCCCAGAGGATATTATGCTGCAGCTGATTAAGCAGCGGGTCCGAACATTCAAAAGTTCCCGTCTGCTCCATGCGGGAATACAGCACATACGCCGTAAAGTCTTCCTCTTTAATTTTCTGCGGATATGCGAGTACCTGCACATAGCGGAACCCCATAAAGGTAAAATGAGGATGGTATTCTTCCTCCCCGCCGCCCCGGCAGGTGTAACAGATCTCCTGTTTCGCCGTGCGCAGGTTAGCCGTATATACGTTTCCCTCCGCATCCAGAATCTCGAAGCACTTAAGAAGCACCCGGTCCCCGCGCTCTCCGCGGACACGGAAATGAACCCACCCGGTCAGATTCTGTCCGAAATCTATCACAGTCTCGCCCTTCGGCGTGGAAAAAATCCTTACCGCCGGAATCTTTTCCATTACCCTTACCTTGCCGCCGGCCTGCGCTGTCAGGGACTCCATCGGGAAATCGACGGTCTCTGCACGGCGCCATCTTACTCCGGAATCAGCGTCTGTTCCTTCAGTCTTATTCCATCCTTCCATCTCCAATCCGGCATCATAGACCTCTCCGTCATAGATTTCCGAGAAGACAATCGGACCCTCCATCCCCTCCCAGCCAGTATCCGTGACATAAATCTCTTCCCTGCCATCCTTGTAACGCACGACCATCTGCATCAAAAAGGCCGTCCTCTCGCCGTAATTGTTCCGAAGATGAAGAAATCCCATCTTTCCCTTGTACCAGCCCGCTCCCAGCACGGCGCCCAGCATATTTCCGCCTTCCCGAAGAAGCTCTGTCACTTCATAAGTCTGGTAACACAGATGTTTCCGATAAGAGGTCCAACCCGGCGTCAGTTCATCTTCCCCGACCTTTACTCCATTGATAAAAAAGCGGTACAGTCCAAGCGCCGTAACGCACACAAAGGCGGCTTCCACCGGACCGTTTACCGCAATCTGCTTCCTGATGCAGGTGCTCCCCGACGAATCCCGATCCGCATCCGTCTCCACGGAAATAAACCTCGCCTTCCACTGATCCTTTTTCAGGATTCCTGTCAAAAAAGAAGCCGCCTCGCTGTATGCACTCTCCTCCGTCTGCGTGCGTACCCGTACCCTGACATAATATCTGGTACAGGACTGCAGTTCTGCTTTCTCTTCCACCCCGCCATCAATCCTCACATGCGCCGAACAGGAACTTTCCACCCAGCCCGTATCCAAGAGAAGCTCCTGAAAACACGCATCAGCCGCAAGCTGCAGCTGATACGCCGTCTGAACCACATTCCTTCCGTCGCTCAAAAGGACCCAGCCAAACTGCGGCATCCCTGCAGTCCCTGTCGGCTGATCCTGATAATCCATTGTCACCTTCCCGATTTTCAGCATTTCCCGTTTCCTTCCATTTTCTTTCCAAGAAAGTTATCCCATTAACATTCAATGCCATTTTTCTAAATCAACACACAGCGCCTGGCATTAACTCACATCTTAACCACCGACTTAATCACATCCTCCTTGTGATTCAGGCTGTACTCAATCGCCTCGATGCAGTCCTTGAAGTCATACACATGGGACACAATCTTCTTAAGGGGGATCAACCCTCCGGCCACTGCCTGTATTGCCTTCGGGTACAAATTCCTGTACCTGTATACGGAATAAATCGTCCCCTCCATCGCATTCAAAGTGGCGATATCAAGTTCCAGTACCGGCTCCGGGGACACTCCCACCAGCGTCACCTTTCCAGCGCGCTTAATCAGGCGGCAGGTCTGCAGTGTGGTAATCCGGTTTCCGGCGCATTCATACACCTGATCCACGCCTCCGTCCGGCAGCGTCCTGATAAAATCCTCAATGTTCTCACCCCGTGCGCTGTTAAACGTGCGCAGAGCTCCCACTTCCTTCGCCTTGTCCAGTCTCTTGTCCAGAACATCCGACACATAAATTTCCGTAATTCCTCTTGCCCGCAGCGCCATCACCGTACACAGTCCGATGCATCCGCTTCCAAGCACTACTGCCGACTCTCCAATCCGGGCATCGGACAGTTCCGTCGCATGCAATGCCACGCTAAGCGGCTCCATCAATGCTCCCTCCATAGTATCCACATTCGGGGGAAGCTTAAAACACATGTTAGCGGCATGCACACAGTATTCGGAGAAAACCCCTTCCTTTTCCCCCGGAATCGCCATGAATTTTACATGTTTGCAGAGATTATAATGCCCTTCCAGACATTCCTTGCACTTTCCACAGCCTACGCCCGGCTCCAGCGCCACTCTGTCCCCAATCTGAAAGCCTTCCACGCCCTCGCCGATTCCCGTCACTATGCCTCCCGGCTCATGTCCCAGCGCCAGCGGTCCGTTCAGCTCCCAGTTTGCCAGCCGTCCTTCCTGATAGAAATGCAGATCGGAACCGCACACCCCTACATACTCCAGCTTGATCTGCAGCTCTCCCCTGGCAGGCTCCGGTACTTCTCTCTCGCACCATTCCAGCTTTTGCTTGCCCGTCAGTACACATACTTTCATCATTTTGCCCATATCCTTTTCCTCCTGTATCCTTTCAACATACACCTCTATGTCTTTCCTGACACAAATCTTGATGCACACATGCAGACGAACTGCATGGCGCGTGTAGGCTCAGCGCAGTTCCTGCACCATATTCAGCACCAGAATATTCCAGTTGATAAATCCCCCATTCATGACCGGCTCCCCGGTAAAAGGATCATAGTACTCGTGCAGGCATCCCGTCTTCTCCAGATCCTTTCCAAGCAGCTTCAATGTATTATAGCAGATCTCTTCCGCCTCTTCCCGGTACCCATAATTTAACAGCCCTCTGAACACAACGTAATTCGCGACAATCCAAATCGGCCCCAGCCAGTTGGACGGATTGTTAGTCGCATCCAGATTAAACATCTTCTCATCCTTCGCCAGTGTGGCAATTCCGTAATCAGTGTGGAATGTCTCCCTATCCCTGTAATGCTCTGCCAACGCCGCTGCCTGCCCTGAGTCAGCAAACCCGGCCCACAGAGGAATAAAGGCCGACCACACCCGGATTTTAATCGGCAGTGTCTTCCAGAACACACCCAGTCCCTGATGGAACCAATCGAACTTTCTGGTCTTGATATCCACATCCACCGAATAGAAGATTCTGTCCCTCTTATCCCAGCATTCCTCCTGAATCGCCCCGATCAGGCTGTTTCGCTGCGCCGTGTAGCAGGAAGCATCCTGTCCACACATCCCAAGCAGCTTTTCCATGGATTCCAGCTCATGTACCATGAAGCTGTTCAGATAAATATTGGCGGTCGAAAACTTCGGTCTTCCAAAACTCGCGGGATCGTTATCCATTCCTATCATAATATCATCGCACCATACATACAACCCCTTATCCGCCATATAATAAGTATCTCTGTAATATTGAAGATAGAGCTTCAGTTTCTCCACCCATCCCTCGATCCAATGATAATCCTTACAGTAATCACTGATCAGAACTATCTGCGCACACAGGAAAGGTTTATGCATGTTCATCAGTACGCCCTCTTTGTGCTTCATATTCAGATAAGGCTCCGGCCAGTCCGCCACCTCTATCATCATAGGAATATATCCGTCCTCAAGCTGATGATCCAGGAAATTCATGACATTGCCCCTGGCATGTTCCACTATTTTCTCCTGCATTTCCTTCGGAAAATCCTCCATCATCCCAAGCAGCCCATACACGGACCAGTAAGTATCCCAATCCCACACATTCCCGTCATAAACCGATCCTGGATCGATGAAAGGATACCGGATAAAGGAACGTGGCTCCTTCAAAAGCGCGGATACATTTTTCTGAACATATTCCCTGATCATTTTCTCATAAATTCTGATTTTCTCATCCATACCGCCACCATTTCCTTATCCTTTCGTAGCCCCGGCCGTCATACCTTCGATCACCTTCTTGTTGAGGAAGAGATACATAATCAGCATCGGTATCACACAGATGGAAACCGATGCAAAAATCGCGCCCCAGTTTTTAGTCCCGAATTCGTCCGTAAAATACAGCAGTCCTGTCTGCACGGTCTTCAAATTCTTGCTGCTCACAAACGTCATCGCCGCCATCAGGTCATTCCATTTAAAGAAAAACTGAATGACCAGATTCGTAATGATCGCGTTCTTGATCAGCGGTATGACGATCTTAAACAAAACCCCGTGCGTCCCGCATCCGTCAATCACGGCAGCGTCAATAATTTCATCCGGGATGGACTTCATATAGCCGCTTGTCAGAAACACCGAAAAGGAAATCGATGTGGCAACATAAATCAGAATCAGGCACATTCTTGTATTGATCAGATGAATCTTTGTAAAAATCTGAAACAGCGGAATCATCGCCGTAGTAAACGGAACCATGATTCCGAACGCGACATACTGATCCACAATCTTCCGCCACTTCCAATCCATTTTCACCAGGGCAAAAGAGATCGTCACAGAGAAAAATACAATAAACACCAGTGAGACACAGGTATTGATCAGGCTGTTCCGGAAGAAAACAGCCATATTTCCCTTGTTCCACGCATCGATATAATTCTGGATATAGAAGCTTTCATTCATCGCATAGGCAGGCTTCGTAACAAACTCAGACGACGTCTTGAAGGAAGCCGTAATCATCCAGAAAAGCGGATAAATATCAATCAGCACAATCGCCAGTATAATCAGCATCTTGATAAATCCCGTAATCTTCTTCTTTATTACCAATCTTTGATTATCCATGTACTCACCTCCTACGCCGTGATATCCTTATCCAGTTTCCGGATAAAGAAAGAACCGACCACGCACAGTAAGAATACGATGATCGCGATCACGCTGGCATACCCCACCTTGGAATAAGTAAATGCAGTGGTATACATATACAGGGACAGCGACTTCGTCGCGCCGCTGGGCCCGCCGTTCGTGAGCGTGAGCGCCGACTCGAACATCTTAACGGTTCCGGTAAAACTAAACACCAGACATACCACCATGATCGGCCTTATCAGAGGGAGCAGGATATAGCGAAGCATCTGAAACGCTCTTGCCCCGTCGATGCGCGCCGCCTCAATGATATCGGACGAAACGTCCAGAAGCGCCCCGTAAAAGATGATCGCGTAAAAACCAATCGATGTCCAGATATCCATAGCGCACAGCGAACCGAAAGCCGTTTTGGCCTGCCCAAGCCAGGGCTGCACCAGATTCTCCAGCCCGATTCCGGACAGAATACTGTTCAACAGTCCATAGTGAGGCTGTATCTCATAAATCTTGGTGAAAAGCTGCGCCACAGCGACAATCGGCAGTACCACCGGGAAAAACACGATTGTTCTCACAAGCGATTTGAAATGTTTCAGCCAGAAATGGAACATAAGCGCCATGGCAAGACCAAGTATGATCTGCCCGGCCATCACCACCAGAATATATTTACAATTTACCATCAGAGATTTCGTGAAATTCTTGTCTGTAAAAAGCTTTAAATAATTGTCAATCCCGCAGAAGTTCCACTTGATTCCCGGCGAACCGTCATAGAGCGTATAGTAGAACGACCATACCACCGGAGCGATCAGGAAACAGGTATACAGAATCAATCCGGGCAGCACGTAGAGCGCTATCGCCTTTTTATTTCCCAGAACTTTTTTCAATGCCATAACCTCCCATCAATAATTTAGAATAAAAGGGCAGTGCGGGATTAAACTCCTGCCCTGCCCTCCTGTCATTCAAACTTGCACCTCCATGTCTTAAAAATCCGGTGCAAGTATCAGTGCATACGTCCGTCAGTTCGCTTCCGTCGCCTCGTAGGTATCCTTCATCTGCTCACAATATTCCTCAGCAGACATATCTCCGTTGATCAGAGATTGTACATTTTCCTGTACAACCGTAGACAACTCGCTTCCCATCAAAGCTTCAAACCAGTTGCCCGTACCTGTAACCTTATTCATCTCATCCGCTACCATCTTCGTATATCCGCCTACATCTTCAGGATACTCGTTCACTACATAGCCTTTCAATGCTCCGAACTCATTCATGGAATAATCGCCTACATGAGTAACGAAATATTTCAGGAATCCAGCTACAGAATCGTCATAAGACGCCTTGCTCAGGCAAAGGATTGTTCCGCAGTTCATAGGATACTCGGTAACAACTCCCTTGCCGCCTTCAACAGCCGGTACGGAGAAAAATCCGATTCCGTCTTCTCCCGCGGGATTCGTATCCGCATTCAGAGAAGAAGTGTACCAGCTTCCGTTATACAGCATCGCCGCTTCCCCGTTCATCACCATATCCGCCGCCGTATTTTGATCCACCGTCGTAGCTCCGACGCCAAAATAACCGGCCGTATTCATATCCTGGATCATCTGCGCTGCCTGTACAAAACCTTCACTGTCATATGCCAGCGTTCCTTCCGCTGCCTGTTCCATACAATCGGAGCCCATCAGACGGATCGCGTATGCATGAAGCAGTCTGGTTGCCGGCCAGGAGTCGCCTGCGCCTGTAGCGATGGGCTGGATCCCTGCTGCCAGAAGCTTGTCGCAGTCTTCCAGCATTTCATCCCAAGTCGTGGGAGCGGCATCGATGCCTGCCTCTTCAAACAGCGCCTTGTTATACCAGAATCCCTCAATATTCAGTCCAAGAGGAAGATCGTAAATGCTGTCCGTACCTGTCAGATTTGCAAGATAGGTCTTGGCGCCCTCGTCCAGAGAGTCATATACACCCAGATCCGTCAGGGCCTGTGTCACATCCAGAACCAGATCCGCCTCGATCAGGTCCACCAACGGTGTTCCCGCATCATATGCGAAGAAATCCGGCAGGTCATCGGAAGCCGCCAATGTCGCCACCTTAGTTTTCAGATTATCTGAATCTACGTATTCATATTCCCATGTAAAATCAGGATTTTCTTCTGCCTGATACTGCTGCAGCATCGCAGTAATAATACTGCCGTTTGCGGTGGATTCTGCGTCGTCTTCCGGCCACATGGACAGAATTTTGATCGTTCTTGTCTCTGCAGGAGCAGTGGCTTCCTCGCTTGCCTCCCCGCTGTCAGAACTCTCCTCCGGAGCCTCTGCTTCCGGTTCCGCCTCCGTCTCCGCAGCAGCGCTGCTGCTTTCCTGTGTATCGCCTGAGCCACTGCCGCCGCAGCCTGCCAGTAAGGAAGCCGTCATAACGGTTGATAAAATAATAGCTACTAATTTCTTTTTCATACTGCCCTCCTTAAAGATTTCATTGTCTACTGGTATTTGATTTTCGAAAATCTACTTATATTTTACAGTTTGCAGCATGAAAAAGTAAGCGACCAATTTTTTGTAATTTGTCAGAATTCTTTTGATTTAAGCCAGATCGTCACAAAATTACAGACTACATGATACTGTTTTCATAAAATTCTTTCTCTTTGTAGGGAATACGGATGCTGACTGTCGTCCCCTTTCCGATCTCGCTGCTGATCTCAACCCCATATTCTTTTCCATAAATCAGGTCTATTCTTTCTTCCACATTACGGATTCCGTATCCCGCCTCTATGAATTGACCCTCCGTCTCGAATCCAACGCCGTCATCATAAATGCCGAAGACAAGATCCTCCCCGCACCGACTCCCGGTGAGATAAACACAGCCGCCCTCCACTTTCGGCTCCAGGCCGTGCAGCACCGCATTCTCCACAAAAGGTTGCAGGATAAAAGATATCATAAACGCTTCCCCAATCTCTTCCTCCACCTCGAATCTGACTTTGACACGCTCCCCAAATCGGTACCCGATGATCCGCATATATTTTTCCACGTAAGAGAGTTCCTCGCTGACGGTAGCATACCCTCTTCCGCCCTTCAGGGAAAGTTTAAACAGTTCCGACAGGGTGAGCACCATCTGTCCGATATCCTCCGTCTGATACCGCAGCGCAAGAACATAGATGGAATCAAGCGTATTATACAGATAATGCGGATTGATCTGCCCCTGAAGCAACAGAAGCTGCGCCTTTCTCTGGCTGAGTTCCGTCTGCACGATCTTCTTCTCCAGATAGACCTTCTCATCCAGTGTTTTCTTCAATGTCTGACCGATAATCCCGATCTCCGAGTCATCGAACTGTGTCTCAATCTGTGGGCTTCCCTGATTGATTTCCTCCACCACCGCCTCCAGCTTTTTCAGCGGTTTGTAGATGCCGTTCGTGATCAGCGCCGACATCAGGACCACAGCCAGTATCACGATTAAAAAAAGCATTGTGACATAATTCTGGATATAGGCATCCTCCTCGTACAGTTCGTCCTGTCTGACGCCCGTCACGATCTTCCATCCGGTTATATCGTTCTTCTGCTCTAAGAACAGGTATTCCTGTTCCTGGTCATCCACCTTCTGTTCCAGATATGCCTGATAATATTCTTCCTCACTATCACCGTCCCCCAGGGAAAATACCCGGTTGTCGTCTGCGTCCACAAAGAAAATAACATTTTTCAGATTCATTTCCCTGTAATATTTATTCAAGAAATTCTTTTTAACCGTGAGAACCACAAATGCAACCTTCTGATACGACTGCCGGCTGTCATTGACCTTCTTGATAATGGAGAAACACTCCTCGTTATCCTCATTCAGAACATCCCCATTCCAGAAGATTTCCTTTCCTCTCGTATCTTCCGCCGCCTGATACCAGCCACTCTGCGTGTCGATATCTGTGTTATAGTATTTCAGATAGGCGCTTTGTCCGGCTCCGCTCTTCTTATACATGTAATACCGGTTAAAATTATCAAACAGATACAATCCGTCAATCTCCGCCTCCTGGGCGAACATGGGCTGCAAGTTAGCCGTAAGGGTTGCATTGCCATAAGAGCCATAATACTTGCTGTCGGAAGACGAAGGTTCCCCGGTGAACAGGTCAAGCTGCTCGTTGTCCAAGACATAACTGCGCAGGGAATCAATCAGGCCCGACATGTTTTTTTCCAGCATGATATTTAGCGCATGAAGATTATCCTCCGCCATCTTGACGTACTGTCTCTGTATCACCTTCTTCGAAGTGTTGTATACGGTAAAAACGCTCAGTGTAACCGCCACAAAAGATACGCTGATAATTGCTGTGAGCATCTGCCATTTCAGTCTGTGCTTTCTCTTCATCCCCGTTCCTCGCCGTCGTTCGTATGCTGTCCTTCCCGTTTCCTTACTGTTCCCTTGTATTCATTGGGCGTTACGCCAGTGCTCTTCTTGAATACATCGCAAAAATAACGATAATTGTGATAACCGACCATATCACCAACCTCCGACACAAGATGGCCTTTTGCCAGGAACTCTTTAGCCTTATTTACACGCATCTCCGTCAAATACCTGACAAAGCTGATTCCTGTCTCTCCTTTGAACAATGCACTCAGATATGCCGAATTCATTCCCGCCGCATCAGCAATCTGATATAAACTGACATCTTTGTCATAATTTTCTTCAATGTATTTCAAAATTTCCTTGATCGTTCCGTGCACTACACCACGCGTCTTCATCCTCAGTTTCCTGATAATGTCATCGACAATGCAGTCCGCATAATCGTCCACTTCTTCCCTGCTCTGCAAAATGCGAAGATTCCTGTAAGAAGGATAATGTTTATCTGACGCGCTTTCTTTCTCATTCTCATAATACGCACCCGCCGCGTAACAGACGATCATATACATCTGACTCTTATAACTCTCCAATGAAAATTCTTCCTTGTGCATCTGCTCCTTCACGGCGCGGTAGCATTCCAGCGCACGCCCGCATTCCTCCTGATTCAGGAATCGGATCATCTCATCACACTGATTGAGCAGATACACCTTGTCCTGTTTCGTCAGGTTCTGCCTGTAAATCTTCTCCTGCGCCAGAGCCAGTACAGATTCCAGTTTCTGACGCGTGATTGGTTTATCTACGTAACCGATCACTCCGAGTCCGATCGCCTGCTGGGCATAGACAAATTCCCGATACCCGCTAATGACCGCCGTCATCATCTCCGGGTGCAGTTCCCTGCACCGTTCAATCAGTTCAAGTCCTGACATACCCGGCATCCGGATATCTGTAATCAGGAAATCAATCTGCATCCCGTCATTGCAGAGTTTTTCCCATGCGTCTTTACCGTTGTTGGCCGTGCCTGCAATCTCACATTCCACATTTACGGTATCTAACAGAATATGAATTCCTTCCAGGACTAAAGGTTCGTCATCTGCAATAAAAATCCTCAGCATACTATCTCCTCCCCCAGGTAGACAAATACCCACACAGGCAAGACGCCAGACTCATTGCCCGTGAAAATAAAAAACAGGCCTCTGCACAGAAATTCTCCCAGAGTTCCCAGTGCAGCAGCCCGTTTCTCTACCTCTGCTTTGTTCTTCTTTCCG
>CAYXKS010000025.1:0-21386 GCA_964465725.1 uncultured Bacteroides sp.
AGTATCTGCACGCTTCTGTATATTTTTTTTAACAGCGTCCTGCCATGGGAACTGCCCCTTAGGTGGAGAAAGGTTTTCCTCAGAATTAATACGCTGCTGTACCTTCTGCCTGTGCCATGGTTTGCGACGCAGGTAAAAGGAGAGATAGGGTTGTTGCTTGTAAAGGCAGGAATATCTTTTCCGGATAACGAAAGGTCAAAAAATATAGATACCGTCAGTATATGGAAAAGTATTCATGTCGTAGATGGAGACGGAAACCTTCTTTATATGACAGGATACCGGAACTGGCTTGCGGTTATTGCGGGAGGCTGTCTTATATTTCTGGCGCTGGCAGTTGGAAGGCTGGTCGTTTATCTCACTATATGCCGTCAGTATAAAAGAATGGCGGAGTTTCCGGGCGAAAGATATGTAAGAGCCGGGAAAAAGAAAGTGAGAATAGGAACGTCTGTCTGCGTGGATTCGCCGCTTACGGTGGGTATAATAAAACCGGTAGTTCTTTTCCCGGACGGAGCGCTGGACGGTCTGCCGGAAGGGGAACTGAACGGAATATTATCCCGAGACGGGGAAAAAGGCAGGCTGACATGTATACTTAGCCATGAGGTAAGCCATGTTTCAGGCCGGGATATTTTGGGAAAGTACTTTGCTTTTCTGGCGATAGCGACGGAATGGTTTAACCCGCTGACATATTATCTGTTTAAGGAAAGCGGCGAGGTAAACGAGATGCTGTGCGATATGGCGGCAGTGGAAGGAAGAACAAAAAAAGAACAGGCGGAATACATTGAATGTATCATAGAGGCCGCGCGAAAATCCCGTGGTTCAGGGATTGCGGCGGTAATCATGGCAGTATGTTTCATAGTCAGCTGCGTTCCGGCATTTGCGTATGAGGAGCCTTTAAAATACGAGGTGGAGGAAGAAGCGGACAAAACCGCGGAAAAATGGAACACGGTAGACAGGATGACATTTATTGACGAGGAAGAAGAGAAGAAGGAATATACAGATTTTGGACTCGGAGATTCCGTATTTGTAGATGAAGATGGTATGGTTTGGGAAACAGGAAGCTTCCAGGCGGAGCGCAGCGGCCAGGAGAGGGTATCATGCCAGCACAGCTACAAATCGGGGACTATAGTGGAGCACAGTAAGAAATCAGACGGAAGCTGTACGGAGACATCTTATAACGCTAAAAGGTGTACTATATGTGGATACATAGTAAAAGGCTCGAGGATCTCAACATTAACATATGACAAATGTCCGCATTGACGCAGGCCGCTTACGAAAATACAAAAGAAAGGAATGCGTGGAACGATATCAGGGAATAGGGATGTGCATGCCGCCGCCGGAAATGAAGACGGCGGCACAGAATTAAAATACCGGGGAAAAATTCCCGGCCGGAAAAAACAGACTAACGGGGCCATCTTTCCCGTCTTTCCATCAACGGCGCGAAAGGCGTATGCGGCTCGGCCTGATACCAGTAGGCCACGGTCGCCACATCATCCTGGCGCTCGAACAGGCCGCCGTGGGAAACGCCAATCTGCTGAATGGTTACCCGGAGATCTTCATCGAACAAAACCGGATCCATGATATGCCAGCGGTAAAAGCTTCTCTGGGGCATCATATCGTCGGTGTGATAATCGTTATGAATTTCCGTGTCATGGCAGGAATAATAAGGATATCCCAGATAAGGAGTGCAGAAAGTATTTTCCACGGTTTTTCCGTTTTCCTGAGTGGCAAAGCTCCAGGCGCCTCCAAAGTAATCCTCGGTTCCGGTTCCGCAGATGGTGGGATACTCTTTGTCTCCGTCCAGATAAAATTTAATTTCCCCTTCCCCGTACCAGTAACGCTCCAGGGCGGTTAAAGCCATATAAGTGCCTACATACTGCCCTTTTCCTTTTACATTATCCAGGATCACATAATCATCCGCTTTTCTGGTCAGTCTCTGCCTTCTCCAACTGGCATGGAAATACCCGGTTTTTTCCGGCAACGCCGGCAGCAGGCAATAATCCACCTGATAAAAGAAAGCGCTCACATCTTCGTCACATTGATTTTCCAGAGTAATTTTCATACTTTTTCCAAAAGGCATGGGAAAATAAGAGTTAAAGCCTCTTGTAGGATTCACGACAATTGGCAGGGAGCTGACCGGATAGGAAACGCCGAAGCCGCAGCAGAAGAAATCCCCCAGAGGGCTTTCCACGGAGGGCGACTCTTCCCCCTCCCAATAGATTCTGAGAACCAAATCCCGCAGGATATAGCGGTTTCTGGCGCTGACCCTGTCCGTTACGGTCATCCAGATATGTTGAATGACGCCGGGGCCTTCGGTGTCCGCGAGAGTTACCGTTTCGCCGGCTTTCAAAAGAGGAATGCAGGGGGAGCCTTTTCTGGAGGGGCCGAGATTGCTGGCGGCCATTCCGCCCTTTCCCTTTTCGCCCGTCCGATTTTCCCAGTTAATGCTCCTGCTTTTTCCTTCCCTCAATAGAGGAAGAGAAGAGAGTGTGTTTTGAAAAGAAATCATCGTTGGTTTATCCTCCGCTCAATCAGAAATGTTTGTGGTTAAAAGATTTTTCCGTTTTGGATATTTTACCACATTCCGGAAAAAAACCAAGAGTTTTTGAAAGGATATTTAAAAAATTAGTTATTAAATATAATTTACAAACTAAAAACAATGAGGTATAATCTTTTCAAAATCATGTACGCGGAGGAGGAGATGAGAGAATGTTTGATATTGTGGGCATCGACTATCCATGTGTGGACTTGAATATCAATGTGGATACATTGCCCGAGCCTAACGGATTGGTGCCGATTAACAATCTGAGCTGGCAGGGAGGAGGAAAGGTGGCTTCAGGAATCGTTACGGCCGCGAGACTGGGAGCCAAATGCGCCATTGTGGGAGCGGTGGGAGATGACAGGTACGGAAGCTTTTGCAGAAAAGATTTTGCGGATCATGGGGTTGACGTCAGCTTTCTTAAAGTACAAAAGGATGCCAGGACGGCATTTGACATCGTTTTAAGCGACAAAAAGACCATGGGAAGAAGCATGGTTTTCCATCCGGGCGATATCGATAAACTGGCGGAAAGCGAGCTGCCTTTAGAATATTTAAAAAATACAAGATATTTCTTCATGACATGGCTGGATCCGGCCACAAGAAAAGCGGCGGAGATTGCCAAAGAGAGCGGCGCTAAGATCTTTATGGACGCGGATTCCTATTCGGAGGAGCTGGTAAGATACATACCGGGGATTGACGTGTTTGTCGCGTCCGAATTTGTTTATGAGGGAATGTTTGATAACAGGAATTACGAAAAAAACTGCCGGACGGTCATGGATATGGGGCCTGAAATTGTGGTATTTACATTAGGCGAAAAGGGAGCGCTGGGAATGAGCAGGGAAGGTTTCTTTCACATTCCGGCCTATAACGTTGAGGTGGAGGACACTGTGGGAGCCGGCGATGATTTTCATGGAGCCTTTTTGGTGGGGCTGATGCAGGAAGGATGGAGCGTCGAGAAGATTGCGAGATTCTCCAGCGCGGTATCGGCAATTAAATGTACAAGAATTGGCGGAAGGGCCGGGATCCCGGACATGAAGACCGTTTTACATTTTATGAGGACAGGGGAAATTGATTATACGGAAATTGACAGACGCGTGAAATATTATGAAAGAGGGATGGATTATGTATAAGAAGAAAATAGTTCTGGGCGTAGCGCCTGTAAAACGAAGTTTTTTGAGTATGGAGGAAGCAAAGAGGCAAAAGGACAGGTTCATGAGCGTAATCCGTAAGATCAAACCGGACGCGGTAACGCTGGTGGATATTGACGATATCTGTGAGAACGGAATAGCGTTCCGGTTGGATACGGTTCCAAAGGCTATAAAAAAATTTAAGGAAAATGATATCGACGCATTGTTTATCCCGTTTTGCGATTTCGGAGAAGAGCAGGTCGCGGCTCAGATTGCGGCCGCTTTTTGGCTGCCCGTTCTGGTATGGGGAGCCAGGGATGAAAGACCGAATACTTTTGTAGCAAGGGGAAGGGACACGCAATGTGGGATGTTCGCCGCAACCAAGGTTATGAGGAGGTATGGCGTAAAATACAGTTACATTTATAATGTAGAAACGGAAAGCAATACCTTTAAAGAAGGATATGAAAGATTTATACGCGTCGCGGCGGTATTGCGGGAATTACGGACGCTGAGGATAGCGAAAATCGGGCAGAGGCCCGCCCCCTTCATGAGCGTTATGACGGATGAGGCAGGTTTGCTTCGCCGGTTTGGCGCTGTCACCGTACCGATATCGCCTGCGGAGGTCGCTCGGATGGTAAAGAGGCTTCTGGAAGAAAACGACAAGCCGTTAAACGCGTATTGCGCTGACCTGAAATCCAGATTTGGCAGGAGCGAGCCGGCGGAAGACGAGGTCAGAAAGATTGCGGCTACGGCAATTGCCGTGGAGCGGATTATGAAGGAAAATAACTGTTCCGTGGGCGCTTTTGAATGTTGGTCGGCATTTCCGGAACTGATTGGCATATGTCCGTGTGCGGTTTTGGGAGAACTGGCTGACAAAGGGATGCCTTTGGCCTGCGAGACGGATGTGAACGGAGCGATCACGTTGGCAATTTTACGAGCCTGCAATTTATATGAATCGTCGGAGTTCCTTGCGGATTTGACGATTCGCCATCCGCAAAACGACAATGCGGAGCTTTTATGGCATTGCGGACCGTTTCCGTATTCCCTCAAAGACGCGGGCAGTCAGGCGGCGATTATCGACGCCCAGGAGTCCTTTGAATTGAAGCAGGGGGAACTGACGGTGTGCCGTTTTGACGATATCGACGGGAAGTATTACCTTTTTGCCGGGGAAGCAAAGACAACGAAAGGGCCGGATACGACGGGAACCTATGTGTGGATGGAAGTGGACGACTGGAAAAACTGGGAGGAAAAGCTGATGTTTGGGCCATATATTCATCATCTTGGCGTGACATATGGAAAATATCTTCCGGTGCTGCGGGAAGCGGCACGGTATCTGGATATTGAGTTTGACAATGCCCATGAACCGGGGATTTGCAGTCTTTGAAAGGAGAGGTTGAGATGAGATATAAACATTTTAATAACGCGAATGTGGATGTATCTTTACTGGCCGTGGGAACCTGGGCCATTGGCGGTAAAAACTACGGGCAAGTGAACCGGGCGGAAGCAATTGGCGCAATCAGGAAAATGATAGAAAATGGGGTCAATCTGGTTGACACGGCGCCTGTTTATGGAAATGGCGCCGCGGAAATGATTGTCGGAGAGGCGCTGGAAAAAATAGCGAGAGATAAAGTGCTGATTTCAACCAAGTTTGGCCTGGTTACGAGCGCTTACACGGGCGACGCAAGAGACGCAAGCTATAAAAATGTGATGAGGGAAGTTGAAAGCTCCCTGCGGAACTTACGGACAGATTATATTGATTTTTATTTTATACATTGGCCGGATAGCAATACGCCCATAGACGAGACAATGGCGGCTCTGGAAAATCTGAAAAAAATGGGAAAAATTCGATTTATCGGGGTCTCAAATTTTACGGAAGAACAGATTTTGGAAGCGGAAAAATTTGGAAAAATCGATGTTCAACAACCTTGCTATTCCATGGTAGACAGGAGATTTGAAGAGCTGATGAAGCGGGGGTACGAGAGAGGAATCGATTCCATGACTTACGGCTCTATGGGAGCCGGGATTCTTTCCGGTAAAATTCGCCGGATACCGGATTTTGCCCCTGACGATATCAGGATGACGTTTTATGATTATTATAAGGAACCTCAGTTTTCTAAGATAATGGAACTGTTAAAGACCATGGACGAGATTGCGAAAGACCATGGGAAAACGACGGCTCAGGTTGCCATAAACTGGATCGCGCAAAAGCCGTTCGTCGGTACTGCCCTGGTGGGCGTACGCAGCGAGCGGCATGCGATAGAAAACTGCGCGGGCATGGACTGGGAGCTGACAATGGAAGAAATGAAAGCGCTGGACAGTGAGCTGGAAAGATTACATATCGGATAAATTTCAGGAGGGGATTATATGTCGTTGGTAAAGGTAAACGAGTTACTGAAACACGCAACGGAAAATCATTATGGCGTGGCGGCCGTCAATGTGATTAATGTGGAAACCGTAAAATACATTATTGAAGCCGCCGAAAGGGAGAGGGCGCCGATAATCGTGCAGTTCTATCCGGGCTTTGACAGCTATATGAATATGGAGTATATTGCCCATGCGGCTGTGGATATGGCAGGGAAAGCGTCCGTGCCAGTGGCCGTTCATCTTGACCATTCAAACGCTTATGATATCGCTGCACGCGGTATAAAATCAGGATTCCCGTCTGTGATGGTAGACGGATCGGCTCTTTCTTTTGAAGAAAATATCGAACTTACGGCTTTGGTCGTGAAAACGGCGAACGTATTTGGCGTCGATGTGGAGGCGGAACTGGGCCATGTGGGAGACGGTTCCAGAGAGGACGATATTGTAAATACGGATTATTATACCAAAGTGGAGCAGGCAGTGGAATTTGTGGAAAGAACAGGCTGCAGTTCCCTGGCAATCGCCGTGGGGAACGCCCACGGCCCGTATGTCAGGACGCCCGATTTGGATTTTGACAGAATAAAAGCTATCCGGGATAACGTGCCGGTTCCGCTTGTTTTGCACGGCTGCTCCGATATCCCGGAAGAACAGATCCGTAAGGCGGTTAAGCTGGGGATGAGCAAGTTTAATATCGCGACGGAATACTTCCGCGCAATGTATCAGGCAATTGAAAAAGAGGTATTATCAGGGAAAGTAAAGGATAACGGTATTGAATTGTTGTTTGGACTGCGAGAACCCCTGATTGATTTTGTGACACATAAAATTCGTCTCCTTAACCCGGACGGATATTCTTTCTAATGTGGAAAGCGTATATTCCGGCAACTGATGAAGGGTATGGTTGAACCGTTATGGAAAACGTAAGCGTTTTCGCGATAATTATGGAGTTTGCGCCTTAGATGTGCTATATTATTTATGAAATTCTATATGGCCGGATGATAATGGCGGGATTTGCCGGACAGCCGTGTGGGATTAATTTTTTAATTGTATAGGTGGGATATTTCGGTTATGACGAAAGTAGACGGCAGAAAGCCTAAAAACATTAAACACCATAATTTGAGATATATTCTGTCCATTGTAAAGAAGCATGGCGTCTGTACGGCCGGCGAGGTTTCCAAAGAGAGTAATCTGAGCATGACTACGATAGTGAAAACCCTGGACAGCCTGAAGCGGGCGGGAATCGTAAAGAGTATCGGAAAGGGAAATTCTACCAGCGAGGGAGGAAAAAGACCGGAGCTTTTTGCGTTTAACGAGAGCTTCCGATATGTCTTATGCGTTTATTTCGCCGGGAAATATGCCATGTGTACCCTGAATAATTTATCCAATAAAGGGATTGCGACGAGAAAAGTATCTTACGCGGACGCGTCAGACGCAGATAGCTGTATGGCGGAAGTATATGGGGAGCTGATCCTGATGATGGAGGAACGTAAACTGACGCAGGAGGATATTTGCGGCATCAGCCTGGGGATCGATGGAATCGTGGATTCGGAAAAAAATCATGTGGTTTATCCCATACATAACCAACAGTGGAAAACAGGGGGATATCTTGTGGATCGCTTTAAGGCATATTTCCCCCGGATTAAAAATATACAAATTGAAAATTCCGGGAGGCTGGGAAGCTGGAATTATCTGAATACCTATCCGGAGCTTGAATCGGAACGGGTTGTCGTGCTTAATTCAAGCGAGTCCCTTACCGCGGGCGCGCTGCTTCAAAACAATGCCGTCCAGCACGGAAGCAATTGTCTGACAGGGGAGTTTGCGCATATGATGATCCCGAACGCGAAAGGCGATGTGGAATGCGAATGCGGGAGAAGAAATTGTTTTGAAAAGTTGATTGCGCTGGAGCGCTTCGAGGAATATGTCATGGAGATGGTTGACCCGGCAGAGGAGGCGGAGCTGTACCGAAAACTGCGCGGGCATGAGATGACTCCGCCGGAGCTGATTGGCCTGGCTGACGCGGGGAGCGCGGCCGGACGGAAAGCCCTGGATTTGATTATTGAATATTATCTGTCCGTAATCTGCAATTTAATGATTACAAGCGATCCGAAGTATTACGTGATAGGCGGCGTTTATGTAAGGAACAGCGAATATTTCCGCCGCGAGTTGTCCCGGAGATTTGAGGAGAACAGGTTTTGGGGAATCCGGTTTAAGGCCCGTATCCTTTATGACAGGGAGGATAACGGATGGGAATACAATAATATGGCGTGGCCGGTAATTAACACATTTTTAAATACATTGAAATTTGACGAATAAGCGAACCGAAGACGAAAGGCTAAAGCCGGAAAAAAAGCGTTGGATGCGATATGCCAGCGCTTTTTGTCATGTTGTATAAATTATATAAAAACAGATATTAAATTTAGTTAATAAATAATATTGAAAAACTAAGATGCAAAATATATAATATCATCATAGCCATGGAGGAGAGAATGTATATGAAAACTGATATGACAACAGGCTGCCCGATTCGTCATATCGTCATGTTTTTAATACCGCTGCTTATCGGGAACACCTTTCAGCAGTTTTACAATATGGCGGATACGTTAATCGTGGGACGCTATTTGGGTGTGGATGATTTGGCGGCCGTTGGGAGTTCCGGCAGTATTATATTTCTGATTACCGGATTTGCAATCGGCCTTACCGCGGGACTGTCTATCATTATCTCACAGCATTACGGAGGAAGGGATTATGAAGGGGTCAAAAGGGATTTGGCCGCTTCCATCCTAATAAGTATGTCGGTGGCGGTAATATTTACAATAGTAAGCGTTATATTCAGCCGTCAGTTATTAATGTTTATGAGGACGCCGGGGAATATCCTGGACGGTGCGAACCGCTATGTGAAAGTCGTTTATGGAGGCATGTGTGCCACCGTAATGTTTAATCTTTTATCGAATGCGTTACTGGCAGTCGGAGACAGCCGGATGCCGCTTGTTTTTCTGTCCGTTGCCTGTATCGTGAATATCCTGCTGGATATCCTACTGATAGCGGTATTTGGAATGGGAGTTGAGGGGGCGGCTCTGGCGACGGTGTTGTCGCAGATAATATCGGTAATCTGCTGTATCGTCTACATTGCCCGGAGGGTAGCCGTATTCCATCTTAACCGTCAAAGCTTTCAGTTTATCCCAAGGGATGTAAAGCAGCAGATAAAAATGGGATTTTCGATGGGCTTTCAGAGCAGCATAATTTCTATAGGAAGTATTTTGGTTCAGGTGGCGCTGAATAGCTTGGGATCGATTTATGTAGCCTCTTATGCGGTGGCTGAAAAAATAGAGTCGTTGGTACATATTCCGCTGATGTCTTTCGGAATGACTATGGCGGCCTATGTGGGGCAGAACTACGGCGCCGGAAATCTGAGCAGGATCCGCAAAGGAGTAAGACAATGTCTTGCGATGTCGGTTACTTTCGGTATCGTTGCCGGAACTATGATTTTTTTTCAGGGCTTCCGGCTTGTGGGGATCTTTGTGCCGGGTGAACTACAGGTGATGGAAAACGCGCAGATTCATCTTAAGATTAGCGGGGAGTTTTTCTTTATATTAGCGGTCCTGTATGTTGTCAGATATTCTCTGCAGGGGGTAGGACAAAGCGTTATCCCGACCTTTGCCGGGATTATGGAATTGATTATGCGGGCAGCGGCAGCGGTTTTCCTGTCAGGATACCGGGGATTTGAAGGAGTCTGCTGGGCAAATCCACTGGCGTGGCTGGGCGCGTGCGTACCGCTTTGCCTGGCGTATGGATATACCATAAGAAAAATGAAAAAGAGCTTTAAATTTATTGGCAGCGATGTCTGTAAATAAATCTATCAAAAAGACGGAGGTATAATATCACATGAGACAAACAGTGAAGGTTGATGTGGGCGGAAAACGTGGCTACAAGCTCAGGACAAAAATTGATAACAAAGATTTTGTCAGCATTATCCGCGAGTATGTTATTGAGGACGACGGCGTAACATTTTTGACGGAAACGTATCTGGACAATGAAGCGTCCGTAAAAATTTCTTTCGCGTCGGAAAGTATCTACAGGGTTCAGATGTTCCCGTTTTGCCGTACGGATATAAGGCGGAACCCGGTATTTGACTTCCCGGCATTTAAAGAGTTTCAGGTGCATGAGGATGATCTGTTCATCTATATTTGTACGTCCAGGCTGGAGATGTCCATACGCAAGTGCCCGTGGGAAATTTCCGTAAAGCTGGACGGAAGGCCGCTGACGGGGGAGCACATTAAAGACTTTAACGTGGGTCAGAGATACAAGGCAATGCCGCTGGGATTCGAGTACGACGTAGATACGAAAAAAGTCCGCGGGACCTATGAGACCTGTTATATGCACGTAGACGAGGGGTTCTACGGTTTTGGGGAGAAATTCACGGAATTTAACAAGCGGGGGCAGGTTGTGGAGATATGGCAGAAGGACGCTCTGTCTACCAACTCGGATGCGGCCTATAAGGGAATGCCCTATTTCATGAGCTCCTACGGTTATGCGGTGCTTTTAAATACCTTCACCAGGACGAATTTTGATATGGGAGCTTTCTCCGAGGTTTCTTACACGATGTCTTCCAGGGATGCCTATATGGATTACTATGTCTTCTGCAACCGTAGTTTTAAGGGATTAATCAGGGACTACACTGCCAAAAGCGGGCGGTCCGCAATGATCCCAAAATGGTCTCTCGGTTTCTGGATGTCTAAAATGAGCTACATGACCCGGGAGGAAGTGGAAGAGGTTGTCAGCCGCGCCGAAGAGTTCGGGATGTCCATGGACGTGATCCATATCGACGACTGGCAAAGCAGTAAAAGCGAAGACCTGCTTACCTTTGACGAGGAACGTTACCCGAACCCGGGAGAGATGATCGAAGGATTAAACCGGAGAGGAGTGCAGCTTTCCTGCTGGATGTTCCCATATGTGGAAAAATTCTGCAGGGAGGATGAGAATGCTGTCAGACCGGTTTATGCGAAAATGAGCGAGCTGGGATATCTGGTAAAAGACAGCAAGGGCGGCGTCTGTGAGTTTATACCGATTGAGGGAGACGAGGATGGCGGCGGAATGATTATGGCGGCTGTCGATTTTACAAATCCTGAAGCGGCGGAGTATGTAAAGGGCAGAATACGGAAACTGATGGAGCTTGGAGTCGGCGTCATGAAGACGGATTTTTCGGAGGAACTTCCGGAAACGGCCGTTTTCTTTGACGGGACGACCGGAAAGGAAACGCACAATAAGTACCCTCTGCTCTATGCAAAGACAATTTATGAGGCGTCGAAAGAGGCGAAAGAAAAACAGGGTAAAAGAGCGCTGCTCTGGGGGCGCAGCGGATATGCGGGCAGCCAGAACTATCCTGCCAACTGGGCCGGGGATTCCAGCACTCACAAAAATAACCTGGCGGCTGTCCTGCGAGGCGGACTGAGCGTGGGAATCAGCGGGGTGTCCTTCTGGGGATTCGATATCGGCGGTTTTTATAACTGTGATTATGAGGGAAACCGTACGAAACCCAACGATGAAGATTATGTCAGAAGTGCGCAGATGGGGCTGCTTGTCCCTCTGAGCCGCAGCCACGGACAGTCAACGCCCCGGGAACCCTGGGAATACTCAAAGGAGGCGCAGGAGGCTTTTCTGAAAATCAATAAATTCCGGTACAGACTTTTCCCATATTTATACAGCCTTGTCAGTGAGACTCACAGGGAGGGGATTCCCATGATGCGAGCCATGCTCCTTGAATTTCAGGAAGATTTAAACACCCGTGAGCTTTCCACGCAGTATATGCTGGGGAATGCGTTACTGGCAGCTCCCGTATTCGATCAGCAGGTGCAGTATGTTTATCTCCCGGCCGGAAGCTGGATTGACTGGAATACGGGAAAACGCGTAGAGGGTGGAAAATGGATAGCAAAAGACTGCCCGCTGGATACGCTGCCGCTGTATTTCAGGGAGGATACCATACTGCCGATGCTGAATGAGGCGAAAATGCATACGCCGGATAATTTTTTCGAAGACTATACGGTGCATATGAATCTGGTCCACGGAATCAGCGCGAGCCTGTATGACGATGAGAAAGAGTTCACTCTCGATGCAAGGATAAAAGACGACAAAATTATCGTGCATACAGATATGACATGCACAGGACTCTGTATCGATACGCCGGCGGACATTTCGACGGTTGTTGTCAATGAAAAAGAATATTATGTCAACCGGGAAGAGGGGAAATATGTCGTTACCTTCTAAAGAAGGTAATCGGTAAACGATAGACAGGTAATGGGGCGCATCATGATTTTATGGCGCGCCCCATGAATGAAGGCCATAGAATACGTCGCCTAACATCGGAGCAACCAAATAGGAAAGGGAAGCCGCACGATTTACAACAGCATTGCCCTTTGTGATGTTGTAGCCCTCTAATATGGTGGGAATGCATGCCTGCACCCTGAACTATTATACAATTTTTTGCAGATTGTGCAATAGATTGTCAGATAGTTTATCACAGGAAATTTACGGTAAAAAATTTGCAGAAAAATTTACAGAAAGACCTTTATCGTAAAAGATTTTTACCAGGAGATTTGTGGACAGGTCTTGGTTGATATCTGACAGGCATAGGAAATAGTCTTCCACATAAATCCATGCGGCGTGGGGCCAGCAGTTTTCGGCGCCTGTCCCGGCCAGCCTTTTTTCAAGTGGCATTCTTTTCTTTTTCATTCTGCTCCTCCCATTTTTGATAGGCCTCATACATCGGCTCCGATAACAGGCGTAATGCCTGATGTGCCTGTGACGTAAAGCGGCTGTCATCAAACCACGGGCCGATGCGTTTTACTGCCTCCGCATATGTCATGGACAGTTCCTCATCCTCCGTGATTTTCAAAAGCCGCCGGAAGCATTCCCTCCTGTCCTCCGTGCCAAGATACGCCCCTATGGGCATCTCTCCCCATGCACGGATGGCGCGGGGGATATATTCCGGGTGGGCATGGCGGCCTTTCGCAATCAGGCCAAGTTGTTTTTTAAGCGGTATCCTGTGGTATTCCATGTACGGCCTCCTTTCCGTTCCCATCCTGTTTCTTTCCAAAAAAATAACCGGGCAGTGAAAACTGCCCAGTATCTGCGGTTAAAATGGCCGGTTAGCTATCTTGCGTTCAGGCTTTCGATAAAGACAAGGTAACAGGCAAAATCCCCGATGCGTTTCCGGCATCCGGGGTCTTTCTTTTCATCCCCCAGTGCGTCACGCCATGCGGCGGCTTTCCCCTGCTTCCTCAGATACCGTGCCAGTATATTTACACGGTCAATCACCTGGTTGTGGCGGGATGTGCGGGCGGCATCCTCCGCAATCCGTTTCTCCCTGTCCCACAGCGGCCAGTTAGCGCGTGAAACGGAATATTTCACGGCGGCGGCAAGCAGGTCATTGTAAAGGGCAAGGGCGTCCGCATCCCGCCCGGCTTCTTCTGCAAGCTCCCTGTGCAGGCCTGCCATTTCCCCAAAAGTAAGGCTCATAGGCAAGGCAAGATAATCTTCATAGGCTGTCATCATGGCAAACACCTCCTCATTCTTAATATCAGGCGGCACGGGTGCCGCACACCGGAAAATAAACGGTATTTTATGATTGTCCCCAGTGTCCCCACTTTTTTGGAAAACTTTGTAACAGAAGTTATTTTTAAAAAGCAGGCACACGGAAATAGTTTCGGGTAATTATGGCACAAAATAAGGGGATTTTAAAAATTTTATTTATATACTTAATACTATTTTACTGGGGACATGGGGACATATATATTTATTTTCTTTATTTATAAGGGTTTCGGTGTCCCCACCCCTGTCCCCGGATGGGGACAGATTTTCTCCTGTGTTGACGCAAAAATAAGAGAAAACCCAATAAAACCAACGCTTACAGAGGAATCTGCTTGTGTCCCCACTCCGGGGGCTCCTAAAAAACAGGATAAACCGCCCCAAACCCCTGCCGCAGAAGGGTTTCCGCCGGACTGCCCGGCCCGGATAAAAATGCCGTGTCCCCAATTTTTCCAGCAGGCGGGGACACAAATCATGTACGCAATTCCGTAAACGCCCCGAAAACCGCGTGAATACGCCGAAAGCAGGGATTTTGTGCAGCCTGCACAAAAACGTGTAAAGTGATAAGGATTCCCCAAACAGCGTAAAATTACGCCGTAAATCTATGTTTTTTATACCGTTTACCGCCTGCAAAGCCTTTATTTCCAATGCCTGGCGCCGGGGTGAAAAATTTTCGCTGTTTTTGTCCCCGTCAGATTTACTGCCGGGGCCGGACGTCAGAGCAGGATTTCGTTTTTTCCAAAAAGGCAGGGAAAAACCCGGCGTGCCTGCCGGGCCGGACGTATGGGCGGTATGGAACTGGTTATGTTACTTAAAACAACGTTCTCTTTCTAGACAGATATACAAGACTATTGGCGTGATGGTGTGTTATAATTATGTCAGCGGAGGTGGAAAAATGATTCATATAGATAACGTTTTTTCATATAGTTTCATGCAGTTTGAAGGAGAATGCATAAGAAAACTGTTACTCGCCTATGCCTTGGTACTACAACGGAACGGCTTGCCACACAGCTGGAAATATCAAGGCGTTCCGTCCAGAGGTATATTGAAACATTGAGAGTTGCGGGAGAATGGATTGAATACGACAGAACATTGAAGGGATGGAAATTAGCGGAAGGTAAGTCTGTTCTTTGGGGTGATTTGTAAAGAGGAGGAGATTTTTATGGGATATTATGAAAGCATTGCTGCTTGCAAAACAGAGAGAGAATTGTTGGAACTATGGAAAACCAAAGAGCCTGTCACAAGAAGTTATGTTGATAAAAAGAAGGAAAAGGCTGTTTCGATCAATCATAAAAATGTGTTTATCAGTGATGGAATCGTAGATGAAGTCGTCTGGAACAATCAGATTGGTAAGAAAATCTTGTATGTATTAAAAGAGGCTTATGGAGAAAATGAGGATTGGAATCTGACCGAATGGCTGCTGCGTACCAAGCCCTCGACCTCTATTTGGAAACGGGTAATTGAATGGACTTATGGAATCCAAAATACAACCGAAAGCAAGATTGCAAAATATTCACCTGACATTTACGAACATCATACAGAACTGTTCAACCATATCGCAGTGGTAAACCTGAAAAAGAGCGGTGGGAAATCATCGTCAGACTATGGGGAAATAGAAGCGTATGCGCTTGCGGACAAAGAAGAAATCAAAAAGCAGTTAAGGTTAATTGCACCAGACATCATCCTGTGCGGATCGACTTTTGGTGCGTTAAATCATGTATTTGATGATCAAATATGTCCAGAGGGGATGCAGTGCGATAATTGGTTCTATTATACGGATATTATTTCAGACAGCAGGATATTGGTAATTGACTATTACCATCCGGCAAATTATTATCCAGCCTTGCTCAATTATTATGCAGTAACAAACATTTTCCAGCAGGCGCTGCTGTGCCAGAAAGAAAAAGGAGAAAACTGTTATGTCAAGTGAAGAACGCATACTGTTTAAAGACAAGATAACAAGAAAAGAGTATGCTGTTTTGGCAAAGGAGCTGTTGAATGCCATTGATATGGGAGAGGATGCCCTGAAAAAAGTTCTTATTGGCTGTGAAAATCCGGAATTATATTCTTCACATGGAACTTATCAGGAGGGAGGACATAACCGCTGTGGTGGACTGAAAGGGAGCAGATTCACGGAAAAGCGGTTCTGCAAATGCCTGTATTACAGAAATGGAAAATACGCAAAGGCAATCTCTTTTTTTGAGGAAACTAAACAGAATGCTGAATTTGAGAAAGCTATACCGGAAATAAAAGAACTTTTGGCAAAAGCAGACATCACCGTTTTCCGTTTTGAAAAAACAGGGGAGAAAGCGTATAAAATATGCAGATTATAATTCATCGAGGCACACATCAAATCGGTGGATGTGCTGCGGAGATAAGAACGGACAGCACACGGATTTTGATTGATTTCGGGGCAGAATTGCCGGATGCGGAAGGAAATGTACCTTTAGATACGCTTAAAATTGATGGTCTTAATTGCGGAAGGGCAGATTTTGATGGTGTGTTCTTAACTCACTATCACGGTGACCATATTGGCCTGGTTTCTGGAATAATGGAACCAATACCAATCTTTTTGGGTGAGACAGCGATTGATATTTTGAAGACTTTTTCAGAAAAAGTGAAAAACAGTTATAGAGACATATCTGGCAGACTTCGCCCGTTTACTGCATTACAACCAATAACTGTCGGCGATATAAAGGTTACGCCGATCCCTGCGGACCACTCTGCTTACGATGCCTATATGTTTCTGATTGAGGCAGAGGGGAAACGGATATTGCATACCGGCGATTTTCGCCTGCATGGTTTCCGTGGAAAAGCCACTCCTAAACTACTGTGCCGATATGCGCAGGATATAGACGTTCTGCTCATTGAGGGAACTCAGCTTTCGCGAGATACCCGGCATACTATGTCAGAGTTGGAATTGCAAAAGGAAATCTCCAGGGAAATACGTTCCCATAAATATGTATTTGCACTATGCGCTTCCACAAATATTGACCGTTTAGCATCTTTTTATAATGCTACTCCCAGAGGAAGATATTTCGTATGCGATAAATACCAGAAAAGTCTTTTAGATGTGATTGCGGCGAAATCCTGTTCAAGATGGTACCAATTTGATAAAGCACTTGTTTATGGAGAAAACCTAAAATTAAGAGAACGAGGATTTGTCATGCCTGCTCGGGTGAACTGCAGTTTCCAAAAAATCATGTCCATGTATCCAGAAGCAGTTCTAATCTATTCCATGTGGGAAGGATATTTGGACGGACGTTCACCGGAACTTTCCCAGTTTGTTTTGCCATTTAAAGAAACTGGAAATATACGGTATTTACATTCAAGCGGCCATGCAACATTGATGGACACACAAATAATCTGCAATATCGTAATGCCTAAAAAAGGTATTATTCCCATCCACACAGAGAATGGAGAAGCTTTCAAAAAATTAGAATTAAAATGCCCGATACTGCATTTGAAGGATGGGGAAATTTTCTCCTTATAAATTTTTATACAATTCAGTTAAGAAATGTGATGAATGTGCCAGCTTGGTTTTGCAGTAATGATGTTTAAATCGGAGCTCAGCTTCGTTGATTTTAAATTCTGGAAAGGATATACTGTAATTATAAAAAGAGTGTTACTTTTTTTACTGTTGTAATGTATTCAAGTGTTTCAGGAGAAGTGGTCATGGCAAGAGCAATAGGTATCGGGAATCAGGATTTTGAGAAGATCCGGCAGGAGGGTTATTTCTATATAGATAAGACCAGATTTATTCAGGATTGGTGGGACACCGGAGACAGTGTGACACTGATCATGCGGCCGAGAAGGTTTGGCAAGACGCTGAATATGAGTATGGTAGAGAAATTCTTCTCGGTGGATTACGCGGACAGAGGAGATCTGTTTCAGGGGCTTGCTATATGGGAGAATGAAAAATACAGAGGATTGCAGGGAAGATTTCCGGTACTTTTCTTAAGCTTTGCGGATATTAAAGAAACGACATTTGAGGAAGCGCGTAAGAAAATATGTATGCTGATACAGCTTGTATACAATAAATTTGATTTCCTGCTGAAGAGTGATGTGCTGAATGAGAATGAAAAGAGAGATTTCCGGCAGATTTCGTCGGATGCGGAAAAATCCATCGTCTCTTTGTCATTGAAAATGCTTTCTGGCTATCTGTGCCGCTATTATGGCAAGAAGGTGATCATTCTTCTGGACGAATATGATACGCCGATGCAGGAGGCGTATGTGAACGGATATTGGAAGGAACTGGTGGATTTTACAAGAAGTCTGTTCAATTCTACCTTTAAGACTAATCCTTATCTGGAACGTGCCATCATGACAGGCATTACGAGAGTCAGTAAGGAATCCATTTTTTCGGATTTGAATAATCTGAAAGTCGTGACAACAACTTCTGAAAAATATGAAGATTGTTTTGGCTTTACGGAAAAGGAAGTCTTTACTGCACTGGAGGAATACGGATTGTCTGATCAGAAACAGCAGGTAAAAGACTGGTACGATGGATTTACATTCGGAAACAGGGATGATATTTACAATCCATGGTCTATTATTAATTTTCTTGATGAAAGGAAAACAGGTGTTTATTGGGCAAACACCAGCAGCAACAGCCTGGTCGGTACACTGATCCGGGAGGGAAGCCCCGAAATTAAGATGACGATGGAGAGCCTGCTTCGCGGAGAAACCTTCAGCACTACATTCGATGAACAGATTGTATTCAATCAGTTAGACCAGGAGGACGGGGCTGTGTGGAGCCTGCTGCTTGCAAGCGGATATCTGAGGGCGGTGCATTATGAGTTCAATATTGTCCGGGGAAGAGCAGAATATGTTCTGAAGCTGACGAACATGGAAGTACGTGTGATGTTTGAGCAGATGATTGAGAATTGGTTTGGAAGATGCCGCAGAGTCAACAATGCGTTTCTTCAGGCATTGTTGGCTGGAGACGAAAAGGCAATGAATACGTATATGAATAAGGTTGCCTTGCAGACCTTCAGCTATTTTGATACGGGGAAAAGTCCGTCAGAAGAGGAGCCGGAACGGTTTTATCATGGCTTTGTACTGGGCATGCTGGTGGAACTTGCCGACAGGTATGTGGTTACTTCGAACAGGGAAAGCGGCTTCGGACGATATGATGTGATACTGGAGCCATATATTGTATCGGGTGTACAGGAAAGCAGTATGTCTCAAAATGACTATACAGGGCGGGATGCCATTATCATAGAATTTAAGGTACAGGACGAAGAAGAGAAGGAACTTATTGATACGGTGCGGGAAGCATTGCGGCAGATTGATGAGAAGAATTATCAGGCGGGTCTTATAGCTAAAGGATTCCCGGAAGAAAGAATTCGTAAGTATGGGTTTGCCTTTTGTGGAAAGAGGGTGCTGATTGGCAGTGATTCATGATGTATAAGCTGTACGGACAGCATGGAATCGGGAAGGAAAACGAGGTACGATGAAAAGAGAAAGCAGACAGAGTGGGAGACAAAAGGAGAATCTGAACACGCTTGAAAAGGAGACTGCAGATATCCGTAAGGACTTTAATGCATTTTGCAGTTACGTAATAGAAAATCAGGTAAAACTGTCGAAGAAAACAGGGAATATGGGCAAGAAAGATTGTTTTGCGCTGAACGCGCTTTTTCATGTGAGAGAAAATTATGAGAAACCGGTACATACCCAGGATCAGTATCCGATCATTGGTTTATTCTATTATATTGCGGTAAAATACAGAATTCTGGAAGTCGATCCGAAGGATATCAAATTACAGCAGGGACGAAATTATCAGTATTACTGTGAGGCATCTGCGTGGGAACAATATGCGTTGTTTCTGGTCATATGTCTGTATGACGGGATGTTTGCGGAGAAAGAGAGTTACTGGTATCCGGATAGTGTAGCAGAGAGGTGGAAGCTCTACATTGATAGTTTCATGGGAGGGATTGCCACACAGGATTTCTGTACCGGCCAGAAATTCCGGTGGTCCTGGAACAGCAGAATTGTTTATTTAAATTGTTTGGATTATATTGCCCCATATCTGGAGGAACTCAATCTTATCAAAGTGTGGAGAAGACCGGCGCCGGAAGAGGAGAGAGACAGATCGGATTACTTTTGGGAATTAGAGCTGCTTCCTTTAGCAGGAACAGTATTTGAGCTGTATCAGAATATGGAAGATGATTGGGACAGTGATCTGGATACGGTACTACAGCATGCTTATATGGAATATGTAGACAGATTTACACAAGGAGAAAAAAGGGGAGAAATGTTGGAAGAATTTGGAAAAAAGGGAGAATACAATAAAAAGCAGACAATTGATCTGGAGGTTTCATTAAGGGGCACAAAATGCATCAGGGTTATCAGGATGAACCTGGAGGATTCTCTGTATGATCTGCATGAAATGATACAGAGAGCAGTAGATTTTGATGACGACCATCTTTTTGAGTTCACGCTCGGACGTGGAGTGATGAAGAGAGTGTATACATTGCCGGAAGCCATAAATTCGGGCAGAGAGCTTTCTGTGGAGACGAATCTCGGGGAACTGGATCTGCGCGAGAGACAAGTCTTTACTTATCTGTTTGATTTTGGTGATATGTGGCAGTTTGACATTAAAGTTCTGGAAATCCGTGAAGGTACGATAAAGAAGCCGGAAGTGATAAAATCCGAGGGCGATGCGCCGGAACAGTATCCGTATTATGAGGAAGAGGAGTCGTGGAAGTCAGAGATTTCTGACAGGGTTTCTATCGGCAATATTTTGTCACACATAGAGGACGATCTGATCAAAGATGAGCATGCCGCAGTGACAGGATCAAGAAATGCCTGCCAGAAGGAACCGCCGGATACCCTGCGGCGGGAGATGGAAAGAATCCTTTTGAAAAATCCGGACAAGATGTTGATGTTTATCACAGCTGATATGCGGAAAATGCTTTCTGAATTGCTGCAGGAAACATGGATCGACGGCGGCGAAAGATGTACGTTGGCGAAGCTGTATTCCTTTGGATTCTGTGATTTCCCGGAGGAGGATTCCTATGTGATCTCAGTGCCGGAGGCTGTAAAGGAAGTATACGCTCCGAAGATAAAGTCAGGTGCGAAATATGACAAGATCGTGGAAACGGCGGAAGTATTTCTCAGACAATGCGGTGTTGTGGAAGAGGATGTTTTATACGCTTCCGTCAGGAAGTTTCTAAACCGTAAGATTTCCAGGGAAGATTTCGGCTTCCTGATATACAGCAGGCTGCATTACTTCGGTATGTACTATAGTGATTGCTTCGATGGAACTGAGTACATGAGTTGCTATGACCGGGAATTGACGCAAAGAATCCTGGAAGAACGTCAGAAGCCGGAAAATGCTGCTTTTACATATCCTGACCTTCAACAGATTTATTCCGTGATGCAGGAAGAAGAGCAGGCAGTGGTGAGAGAATGGAAAGAATATGTCAATTTTGACCTGAGTATTGACTGGCAGGCAGCGGTAAGCCTGATCGAACAGATCCCTGTCATGGCTGCATCCGGTGTGATCAAGAAAGAAGAGATCCTGTCGGCTTATAGGGAAATGCTGCGCGGTACCGGAAGCAGGGTGACAAAAAAAGCGGAAAGATTGATTGAAAAAATATGCTCTTCCATGCCTTCAGCAGTCAAAAAGGGACACAATGGCCTGGAAACCGACGGCCTGGAATCTGCCGCCATGGAAGAAAGCGGGCCGGAGCAGGCAGTAAGACAGGCAGGTATAAAAGAGAACAAAAAAGAAAAGAACAAGAAAGAAGAAAATGCGAAAGAAGAGAATAAGAAAAAAG
>CAYXKS010000026.1:0-3309 GCA_964465725.1 uncultured Bacteroides sp.
AAGTCAATACACAGCGTCTGGCTTAGCCAAACAACATTGTCTCACACTACTCAAACCGATACCCTATCCCGTACACTGTCTTAATCCTGTCCTGTGCCCCCAACTTATCCCGCAGACGTTTTACCGTGACAGACAGCGCATTCTCATCCACATACTCCGCTTCCGATGACCAGATGCGATCCAATAACAATTCTCTCCTCAGCGAAACACCTCTGTTTTCCACAAAAAGCCTGAGCAATCTCTGCTCATTCCTGCTCAGTTCTATCTTTTCACTTCCATGGTAATACTCCATCCGTGCAAAGTCAAACCGATAGTCATCAATGACAATCTCCTGGTCCTGTTGCAGACACGATTCCTTATCATCCCGCTTCCGCACACGGCGAAGCTGTGTCGCCACCCGTGCCCGCAGCACCGCCAGGCTGAAGGGCTTCGTAATATAATCGTCCGCACCCAATTCCAGCCCCGTCACAATATCAACTTCCATATCATTTGCTGTCAGCATAATGACGGCCATCCCGTATTTTTTCTTTATTTTTTGTAAAAAATCATATCCGTTCCCATCAGGCAGATTCACGTCCAGCAGCACAAGCGCATATTGTTCTTCCGTCCGCTGTTCCCGAAGCAGCTCTTCTGCAGCCTTCAAAGTGCCACAGCTCACCGCCTCGACTGTTTCACTTTGCAGTGCACGGCACAAGCCGGAGGCCAGTGGTTTATCGTCCTCAATAATCAAAATCTGCCGTTTCTCGTTGCTGCCTGATTCCATAATAAGCGCTCATTCCTTTCATTTTACTCAGTCCAAACAACCAGATCCGCTGCCGCTCCGGCTCTTATAGTAGACAACATAACAACCATCTTCTACTTTAATTCATTCGCCGTCGTATAGAAGTGATAATAGATTCCATGAAGCTCCAGCAGGCTCTCATGTGTACCTTCTTCCACGATTCCTTCCTCGGTCAGCACCAGGATTCTGTCAGAATTGCGGATACTGGACAGTCTGTGCGCAATCGTGATCGTAGTTCTTCCTTTAGCCAGTGCTTCCAGAGATCGCGCCACCTGAAATTCACTTTCATTATCCAGCGCTGAGGTAGCCTCATCCAGAATAAGAATCGGCGGGTTTTTCAGGAATACCCTGGCGATACTGATTCGCTGTTTCTGTCCGCCGGATAATTTCACCCCTCGCTCTCCCACATAAGTGTCATACCCGTCCTTTAAGGCGCAGATAAATTCGTGTGCCCCTGCGCGCTTTGCCGCTTCTATCACTTCTTCTTTCGTCGCGTGGTCCCTTCCATAAGCGATATTTTCATATACCGTTCCGGAAAACAGATAGACGTCCTGCTGCACCATACCAATGTTCTGTCTCAGGCTCTTAATAGTATAGCCGTGTATATTCTTTCCATCCAGCAGAATCTCCCCGCCGTTGATGTCATAAAACCGGGGAATCAAATTGCACAATGTCGTCTTGCCACCGCCGGAAGGTCCTACGATAGCGATCTTCTCACCGGCATGGATGTCCAGATTCAATCCTTTAAACACTACATTGTGGTCATCCGGGTACTCGAAACTCACATCGTGAAAAGCAATATTTCCCTGAGGATTCACACAGGGCACTGCTCCAGGCTCATCAAAAATCTCAATATCACTGTCCATGATCTGCACAAACCGCTCTATTCCGGTCATACCCCGCTGAAACTGCTCCGCGAACTCAATAATCCTGCGGATTGTCGCAATCAGTGTACTCACATACATTACATATGCCACCAAATCTCCGGGGACAATCCGCCCCTTAACCATGAAAATACCTCCGGCCACAAGAAGTACCAGATACATCAGACCATCAAAAGCCCTGGTCGTCGTCTGGAAGGCTGCCATAAACTTGTAGGTTTCCTTCTTAATGTGGTAGAAATTGACATTGTCCTCCTCGAACTTCTCTTTCTCCTTCTCCTCATTGGTAAACGCCTTCACAACCTTCTGACCCAAAAGGCTGTCCTCTATACGGGCATTCAGTTCACCAATCTGCACACGCTGCTTGCGGAACGCCTCCCTCATACGCAGATTAATTGTAATACAAGTTATAACCATAACCGGAATGACTGCAAACAGGATCAGCGTCAATCCCAAACTGATACGTGCCAGAATAATAAAGGAAATAATTGCTTTGATACCTGCAATAAAGAATTCCTCCGGGCAGTGATGGGAGAATTCCGTCACGTCAAACAGATCATTGGTGATACGCCCCATAATCTGGCCGACCTTCGTATTATTGTAATATGTATTCGAAAGCTTCTGCAGATGCGCATAAGCGTCTCTCCGCATATCTGTCTCGATACGTGTACCCATTACATGGCCCGTGTATGCCATATAGAAATTTGCCATCGTATCCACAATCCGCAGGCACAGATACAGTGTTCCCAGCCGCAGAATAACCGCCACTGTAAGAGATGCCAGGTCATTCATTCCCGTATTCGTAATAAAACGAATAATCATCGGCAATACAAGCTCACAGATCGTCGTCAGCCCTGCGCAGAGCAGATCTATCACTACGATTTTCCAGTACTTCTTATAATATGGTAGAAACCGTTTGAGCAATTCACCCGACTTGTATGATTTAACATTATCTTGTGTTTCCATAAAAATCCCTCATTCTTGCTTATTGTTATTTCTCCTGTCATCATCTGTCGATGATAAGCGTGCATGCTGTATACCTGCTTTGCATGCACGGAAATACCAAAATCGGCGGTTATTAAACCGCCGATAATAGTATTAAAACATTTTATGCCAGAGCCTTTAATTTGTTCTCATGCATATTGATATAGATGTCCTGCATTTCCTGCCTTTTCTTGACCTCGGTAGAAAGTCCAATACATTCTATCAGATTTCTGGACAGATCCAAATGTCCTTCGGCAACCCGCTGAATATTAACGCGGATTTCATTCTCAACTGTCATCTCTATGTTGATCACCCTGTCCTTCAGTTCTCCCACGTCAATCTGCAGCTTCTGTACCTCGGACTGTACCTCACGCATTTTAGATGTCATGATCTCCATTCCGGATTTCATATCCTGCATACCGGCTTTCATACCTTCGGTATCGGTTCTCATCTCCCACATGCTGCTCTTCACAGCTTCAATATCCACCCTCATCTCCTGCATACCGAACTTCATGTCCCCGATATCAGTCTTCATCGCCTGCATACTCTCAACATTGGCCTGCATCTCCCACTGCCCTGTTCTCAGCCCTTCAACATCGGTTCTCGTCTCCTGCAGTTCTCTTCTCAGACCTCCGACATCAGTCTTCACATCCTGCAGTTCTG
>CAYXKS010000026.1:3409-5008 GCA_964465725.1 uncultured Bacteroides sp.
TCTTCACATCCTGCAGTTCTGCTCTCACCTCTCCGACGTCAGTCTTCACCTCCCGCAGATCAGACTTAACACCCTGCACATCATCTTTAATTGGCTGTAGTAGACCGGCGATTGCCTGCAGATCTTCTTTCGTTAATGCCATAATGTATCCTCCTTATCCGTAATCTGTTTTCCTCCCGCTTTAATATTTATAGCTTTCAGTCATTATCACAAACCCTTTTTGGAAGTCCTATTATACACTATAGCAAACACAAATGCAATACTATACCGTGTAACTATTCAAATATTTTTCCTGCTCAGGAGTCAATACATCAATCTCCTTGCCAAGGAATGCCAGCTTGCGTTTCGCCACGTCTCTGTCCACTTCCTCTGGAACATCTATCAGCTTCTCCTGTAATTCACTGCCGTGTTCCACAAGATATTTCGCCGAAAGCGCCTGAATCGCGAAGCTCATATCCATAATCTCTGCCGGATGTCCGTCGCCTGCCGCCAGATTTACAAGACGGCCTTCTGCCAGTACGAAGATCCACTGACCTGTCGGCAGCTTATAACCCATAATATTCTTGCGCTGTTCTTTCTTCTCCACCGCGTTGGCTTTCAGCCACGCCATATCGATCTCACAGTCAAAATGACCTGCATTACAGAGAATAGCGCCCTCCTTCATCTCGGCGAAGTCCTCCTGGTCGATAACGCCGTCACAGCCCGTCACGGTGATGAAGAAATCGCCCACCTTAGCCGCTTCCTTCATAGGCATTACATCGAATCCATCCATCACTGCCTCGATTGCCTTGATCGGGTCAATCTCTGTAACGATGACTCTCGCACCCAGTCCCTTGGCTCTCATGGCAGTACCTTTACCGCACCAGCCATAACCGGCCACAACAACGATCTTGCCCGCGACAATCAGGTTCGTCGTCCTGTTGATACCATCCCACACGGACTGTCCCGTACCATATCTGTTATCAAAGAAATGCTTACATGCCGCATTGTTGACGCGTACCATGGGAAACTTTAACTCGCCGGCCTTATTCATGGCCTCCAGACGGATAATACCTGTCGTGGTCTCCTCACATCCACCGATAATATTCGGGATCAGCTGAGGCATCTCTCTGTGTACCATCGTAACCAGGTCTCCGCCGTCGTCGATGATAATATTCGGCTCCGCCTCCAATACGTGGCGGATATGTGTCTCATATTCCTCCGGTGTGGCGCCGTACCATGCATGAACCTCCAGTCCTGCTTTCACCAGCGCTGCCGCCACATCATCCTGTGTAGACAATGGATTGGAACCCGTCACATACATCTCGGCCCCGCCGGCCGCCAATACCAGACACAGATAGGCTGTCTTCGCCTCCAGGTGTACCGATAAGGTTACCTTCTTGCCTGCAAAAGGTTTACTCGCAGAGAATTCCTTCTCCAGGGTGCGCAACAGGTCGCAGTTCCTCTTCACCCATTCAATTTTTCTCTCACCGGATTCGGCAAGATTAATGTCTCTGATTTCGCTACTCATTTAATAGTTTCCTCCTTCAAAATTAATCAGCCGAATTTTTATTATAGTGATGGTCGTCTGTCCTATCATCACTTTTGTCATGAATCAGT
>CAYXKS010000026.1:5108-8275 GCA_964465725.1 uncultured Bacteroides sp.
GCATCCCTGATATCCCGGGAAACATTCACCTTATTCAGGGCCTCCTCCATGGGCACACTCAGAATAATATCCAGGACAGAAAACAGCCCCAGCAAAAATAGTTCTGATGCTTTCATCCCCATTCCGAAAGAGGGCGCCAGACATTCCAAATGCTTGGCCCTCAGAAGCGAAACCCTCGTAATTTCATTCGGCTTGTCAGCACACAGCTCCCTGGTTATCACAGTATTAATCCATTTCTTCAATTCTCTCTGGCCAAGAATCACCGCCGCATGCCGGATGGACGTCACTTCAGAATTCACTCTGAGGCGATTTACCATTTCAAGCAAAGACAAAACAAGAGCCGTATCTCTGCCAATTACATCCGCTGCCTTCTGCAGTTCAAAATCAGCGTCATTCACAATGTTCATCAGTTCCAGATAATTCACCTTAAGCGGCTCCACCTCTGTCTGGCCTTTTGTGACCGGAATACGGTAGAAAGCTCCTTCAAAAAGGCAAAATGCCTTATCCTCCTTAAGAATATCAAACGACTCCTGCTTCTCTATATTACCGACGCAGATCTTAATCTCCGGGAACTTACGTCCAAAATAGATTTTAGCCTTAAAAACATCTACCTTCTTGCAATCCAGAAAAATATAGTCCATCAGCAAAAGAATATCCGAATAATTCTCAAATTCCATCACCGGAAGCTTACGGATAGCCAGCTTATAACCTTTCTCCTTCAGCTGCTTAAGGCGTCTTCGATAATCCTCCGTATTCGCAATCGAATTATCAAATAAAAGCACCAGCCTTCCCAGCATCGCTTCGCTTTGAGCCTCTATATCGGAAAATACTGCAATGGAACCTACCGGAAGAAAAACATCTGTCCCCGGTGACAACGTATCAATACCAATGCTCTGCAAAATATCAAGCCCATCCACCCTTGCCGCGCCATCATTCACAGCCGAAGCCTGATGCGCAGGGCTGAGAAGCAGATTCTCCTTCTGTGAGAAAAGTGAGTAAGCACACACTTTCATATCTTTGTCAAATAATGGTATCAACGTAGCAAGCATAATAAAACCTCCATCCTGTGGCAAACTGTCTGACATCCAACGCATAGTCGGTCTCTTTCGGATTTTATAGGCTGTTGTCGTTTGTCCGTAAATTTCTTATATTATATCAAACTTTTATATGGAATGCTACGGTATTTTATTGTGTTTTCTATAATTATGATGGAGCACCTGCCATTATTCTGCTGTTACCCACCGTAACAGAGAAGCCAAAGGCCGAACTGTTACTGCCCACCCTGTAATCATAAAAGAAATACTATAAAAAACACAGAAATTATGATAAAATAAAACATCATGAATTCACAGTAAAACTGTAAAATCAAACGCTCAGAAAACGGAGGACTCATATGAAACTGGTTGTTTTGGAACGGAACAGTGCGGGAACAGATGTCGATGTATCATGCTTTGAAAAATTCGGCGAGGTGAGCTACTATCCTAACACAGTAGCTGACAACACCGCCGAACGCATTAAAGATGCAGACATCATCATTGCGAACAAGGCGCCATTAAACGAAAACACTCTGAAGACTGCCCCAAATGTAAAGCTGATCTGCCTGCTCGCAACAGGGTTTGACAATGTGGATCTGGCATATTGTAAAAGCCGCGGCATAAAAGTGACCAATGTCGTCAATTACTGCACATCCACAGTTGCACAGCATACTCTTCTACTGGCGCTTATGCTGACCGAGAAGATCGCTTTCTATGATGAGTACGTTAAATCCGGGACTTACAGCGCACAGGACAGATTCTCCAATTTCGACAGAGTTTTTCATGATCTGGAGGGAAAAACATGGGGTATTGTCGGCATGGGTAATATAGGCCACAGAGTTGCCGGGCTGGCGCAGGCTTTCGGCTGTAAGGTCATATTTTATTCCGCATCGGGCAGAAGTACCTGCACGGATTATAAACGCGTGGAATTCGATACACTGCTAAGAGAATCCGATATCCTGTCCCTGCACTGCCCGCTTAGTGATAGAACCAGAGGCCTGATCAACCGTGAAGCTTTAGCGCAGATGAAAAGTTCCGCTATCTTGGTGAATGTGGCGCGCGGTCCCGTAGTAGACACTCAGGCGCTTTACGAGGCGCTGATCAGCAATCAGATTGCCGGAGCGGGATTGGACGTACTGGAAAAAGAACCAATGACAAAGAATAACCCTCTGGCACAGATTAAAGATAGCACGAAACTGATCATTACCCCACATATGTCATGGGCAAGTCTGGAATCCAGAACCCATCTCGTGGAGGAAGCCGTCAAAAATATCGAGGCATTTCTGGACGGTGAAAACAGAAACGTGGTGAATCCATAGTAACAGTGAAGCAAAAGACCGAACCAATGTCATTTAGTTCAGCCGAACGCACATGTCATTGTGTATTGGCTTAGCTTAATGGCATTGAAGGCCGAACCGTTACAATCCATAGCCTGCAGGCAGTGCTCTGAATTGTCTGGCAATGCCTGATAACCATTTGCGTACATATATAGTAAACGGCATAACAATCATAACATTTTAAGAAGAAAGGACATCCCATTCCCATGAGCGATTTACTGTCAAGAATCAAAGAAAACGTATCTAAAGTGATCATCGGCAAAGAACACGTAACCGAACTGCTTCTCGCGGCCCTGGCGGCAGGTGGGCATGTCCTGTTGGAGGATGTACCCGGTACCGGAAAGACAGTACTCGCCAAATCGCTGGCGAAATCCATGGAATTTTCCTTCGGAAGGATTCAGTTTACCCCTGACCTACTTCCCAGCGACGTGACAGGACTTTCCTATTATAATCAGGAGAAAGGGACTTTTGTCTTCAAGGAGGGCCCTGTCTTTACCAACCTGCTACTGGCGGATGAGATCAACCGCGCCACACCCAGAACTCAGTCCAGTCTGCTGGAATGCATGGGAGAAGGACAGGTAACCGTGGACGGTGTGACCAGACCGCTGGGCATTCCTTTCTTCGTAATTGCAACCCAGAATCCGGTTGAGACATTGGGCTGCTATCCCCTTCCGGAAGCGCAGATGGACCGTTTTCTAATGCGAATCACTATGGGAAGCCTGAGTGAATCTGAGGAACGGCAGATGATCGACCGTTATATCAACGACCAGCCTTTGGAGACAATCGAACCCGTCTG
>CAYXKS010000026.1:8375-16077 GCA_964465725.1 uncultured Bacteroides sp.
AGATGATCGACCGTTATATCAACGACCAGCCTTTGGAGACAATCGAACCCGTCTGTACTCTGGATGAAATAGCTTCCCTGCAGAAAGAATGCCGGGGTATTTACGTACATGCTGACTTGCGCGATTATATCGTCAATCTGGTACAGGGAACCAGAAAGTACGGTGCCGCCTCCGGGGAAGCACGCAGTATTGCGGAAGGTGTCAGCCCCAGAGGTACGTTCGCCCTGCTCCGCGCATCCCAGGGGTATGCAATGCTTCAGGGACGGGATTTTGTCGCTCCCGAGGATATCAAGACTGTAGCCATTCCTGTTCTCGCACACAGGATGATCTCAGAAGCCGCCTACACCGAACAGAAAGAATCCGCGATACGCGGACTTTTAGGCAGCGTTTCTCTGCCCACCGAAGATTGGACGAGACCATGATCAGTTTATTTTTCTTAGGATTCCTGCTGCTTGCTTTGCTCTGGAATCAGTATTACGCCAAACACTGGCATAAAAACTTAATGATTACCCTCAATTTTCTTCAGGAATTTGTCTATGCCGGCGACCAGGCAGAAATGACGGAACAGATCGAGAACAGAAAAAGGCTGGTGCTCCCTGTTCTGGAAGTCGCTTTTCATGTGGATAAAAAACTCGCCTTCCACGACTGTGAGAATACCAGCGTCAGCGATTTTACCTATAAGAGAGATATCTTCGCTCTGCTTGGCAACCAGCGCGTCACCAGGAAGCTGACATTAAACTGTACACACAGAGGATACTATCGGATTGACAGATCTTATCTGACCGCCTTTTCCATGCTGCACAGGCGGCGTTTTTCCATAGAATTTCCGGCGGACACGGAGCTGTATGTATACGCTGCAAGGACAAATGTCTCGAACATCCTCGTCACCTGTGAACGTCTCATGGGCAGTGTTCAGTGTGCAAAGCGTCTCTTCGAAGATCCCTTCGCCTATGCTTCTATCCGTGAATATACCGTCACCGACCCTATGAAGACGATCAACTGGAAGGCCAGCGCACGGACTGGCGAACTGATGGTCAATACTTTTGAATCCACCCATATGGAGAAGGTGATGATTTTCCTGGACGTAGAGGACAGCGGAATCCTGAAATATGAATACCTGACGGAAGACTCCATCTCTGTCGCTGCCTCTCTGGCCCAAAAGATGATCACGAAGGGAATGGAGGTTGGATTGTGCACAAATATCGTATCCGACCAGAATTCCTCAGAATCCATACCCGCTTCCACTGACAAAAAGCCCTCCACAGATATGGCAATAAACAGAAGTCTTTACACACAGGATACCTTCACATATCTGGCGCCGTTGAGCGGCAGAAAGCAGCTTTCCGATATAGAACAGCTTCTTGCCGGACACAGGACAGATGCGAAAACGGCCCCGCTTCCGGATATACTTGGCGGCTTTACCGGTCAGACCGAAGATGCTCTTCTGATTTTTATCTCCAAAAATGCAGTGCAAAACCAACCTGCAATCGAAACATTCGTAGACAAAGATAAACAGGCCGTCTGGATCGTTCCCTATCCTGTGACGGAGAGCTGTGACGTACATTCGGAAGGCAGGATACATCTGATTAAGCGTGGAATATATGATACCTGATCCATAAATCAATGTCATTAAATTAAGTCTATACATAGCACCAAGCGCGTCCGACTTAACTATAGTAAATGACATTGCCCATGAATAACAACCAATATTTTATATAAAGGCAGGAGGCCCCTCTTGAGAAAACTAATCAAAACATCCGCCGGATGGATTCATACCTCTCTTATCCTTGCAATCATTATTCCGTTAATCTATGCCCTTTGTGTGGAAGACCAGACAGCGGTCGGTCCCAACCTGTACTTAAAATGTCTGATCATTTTATTTCCTGTAGTGATAACCGATCTTGCCGCGGACAGATGCCGGAATCTGCTCTCCTACCTCATTCTGTGTATGCTGGCATTCGCTGCAACCGGCACGGCAGCATGGATATTGGCCGGCTCCCTGCGCGGCAGTATCCTGATCTGGGGATATCTGCTTTTGCTTCTGGGCGAAACTTTGTTTGTCATAACTAACCGTCTGACGGCCAGGCTGCAGAAAAAAAAGGACCGGGATGCCGCCACAGTCGCCGACCCGACCTTTCACCCCTTCTATGATATATTAAAAGAACCTTCTTTTCTGTATCTGCTCTATTTCGGGGCAGTCTATATTCTTGCAGTCAATTTCAACAGCCCGGCTGTATGCAATGCGGCTCTTTTCAGCGCCGTTCTGTATGCACTGATTACGTTTTTGTACCAGTATGTGAATGAAACAGAACATTATTTGTCTCTGAATAAAAGGACTTGTAATCTTCCGTCCAAAAGAATCTATGGGATCGGAAGCGGTGTCCTGGCAATCTATCTGCTTATATTGATACTGCTGACATTACCTTCCTTGTTTACGATCTCCCATCGTCACTATCGCGATCTCCGGGAGCTGACTTCCGATGTGCAGATAGATTACGCCGAATTGATGCCGGAAAATAATTCGGAGAATATGGGAGAAGATCCCATGGCCGCCCTGCTCGAAGAATACGGTGAGCCAACGCCTGCTCCATGGTGGGTGGATTTCATTTTCTACGCCATTTCAGCCATTATCTTTGTATTTCTTGCAATAGCGCTTATGAAGAAAGTCTATGCTGTCTTCCAGGACTTTCGGATAGCAAACGATGAAAACGGAGATATTGTTGAAGAATTGCAGGATACGCAGGAGGACATCCGAAAGATCAGGATACCTGCAGGCCACCGCAGATTATCGGAAAAGGAGCGAATCCGCAAAGAATACCGCAAGACGATCAGACGTCACCGCAAAGACCGTCCCGCCATCTATGAATCTCCGGCTGAAATCGAGGCTAATGCCGGAATTGCCGGAACGGAAGAGATAGCGGCGCTCCACACGCGATATGAACTGGCCCGATATGGGCAGGAATAGACAATATCACTTTTAACATCGCCTCCCTGATTGTCATAAACTGATCGACATAGGCCAGCACATAAATTATGCCAGGGCGACCTATAATCAGATGTGCACTGAAAGATCTGCCAAGGGAATATTTTAAAAAATGTAGAAAAAAAGAACTCAAATGTACATCAAAAATTTGAGTTCCTTTTTTATTTTCTTGAAATATCTCAAAAAATATATTAGAATATAAAAAAAGGAGTCGCGAATCTAAAATGACATCTGAAGAATTTTATGAATTATTGGATCAAATTCAAAAAATTAAATGTGAAACTCAAACTCTGGAATTAAAAAGCGCCGGCGGAGGATGCCCGAAACGTCTCTATGATACTTTGTCAAGCTTTTCTAACCAGGATGATGGAGGAGTCATCGTTTTCGGAATTGACGAGCAGAATAACTATGCAGAAATCGGCGTATATGATGCCCAGGACCTACAGAAGAAAGTGAACGAACAGTGCCTGCAGATGGAGCCTGTTGTCCGCCCTCTGATGACGGTTGCGGAAAGAAACTGTAAAACTTTCGTAGCAGCGGAAATTCCAGGAATAGATCTGGTGGACCGCCCCTGTTATTATAAAGGGCAGGGAAGACTTAAAGGCTCCTTCACCCGCATTGGGGACAGCGATGAACCGATGACGGAATATGAAATCTATAGTTATGAAGCTTTCCGTAAGAAATATCAGGATGATGTCCGCAGTGTGCAGCGCGCTTCTCTGACTGCTTTGAACAAAGATAAAATGGCTGAATATATTCACAGATTACAAACCGGAAAACCGAACCTGTCCCATCTGACGGAACAGGACATATTCGAGTTGATGAGTATGACACGAAATGATGAAGTGACCCTAAGCGCCGTCTTGCTTTTTGGATTATATCCGCAGGCGTATTTCCCGCAGTTATGCATCACTGCTGTCGTCATACCGGGCAATGAGATAGGCGATGTCGGCGCAATAGGAGAACGTTTCCTGGATAACGAACGCATAGAAGGCAGCATTCCTGAAATGCTGGAGCGTGCCCTCCAATTTGTGCGCCGAAATATGAAGACTAAAACAATTATCCACTCTGACAGCGGCAAACGGGAAGACCGGACGGATTATCCTGTGACGGCCGTCAGGGAGGCCCTTATCAATGCGCTTGTACATCGGGATTACAGTATGCATACAGAAGGAATGCCCATACAAGTCCTGATGTTTGATGACAGGATGGAGATCCATAATCCCGGCGGAATATACGGGCGGCTCAAAGTAGACCAGCTTGGAAAAATGCAGCCGGATACCAGAAATCCAGTACTTGCTGCCGCGCTGGAGGTTCTTGGCGTAACGGAAAACCGCTATTCCGGAATTCCAACTATACGGCGTGAATTCGCGGAATATGGTATGCGAGAACCGGAGTTCTCCAGTGAAAGGGGGCATTTTGCTGTCACATTTCACAAGGAACCCCGGAAAATGGCGAATATGCTTCAGGATAGCGCTGTCAATATTTATGACCTGCTTACCTTCTGCCACACGCCGAGGACACGGAAAGAAATCTGCGATTATTTAGGGCTTTCTTCCATGTCCTATGCAATACAAGCCTATATTATGCCGCTCGTAGATCAGGGTCTGATCAAATTGACTATCCCTGATAAACCCAAGAGTCCAAAGCAGTTATATTATTCATAGCAGGAATTATTGCTCTTCCACCCTGATCATGAACTTAAGCTCATAATCTCTCTCCATCGGATAGCAGTATTCCTGCGCCGTCTTCGGTCCGCAGATACCCGTACCGATGCCCATCTGGAACGCTGAGATCGTGACATAGGTTCCCGTCGTCATTTCATCTTCGCGATGCTTCATTCCGAGAAGCTTTCTGTCACTGTAGGGCTTCACACCCAACTCGAACGCCTTGTCCAGAGCGATAAATGTCACCGTCCGCTTCCCGTTGCTTACGCTCGCCCATCTGCAATCACAGCGATTCCCGCTCTCCTGCGGACGGATATTCGGCTCCGTCATTTCCGATACAGAACAGGACACTGTCTCAATCTGTGCCTGTTCCTTCATATCAATGTAAGACTCCCCGTTTCTTCCCAGGTAAGTCACCTTGCCATAGCTTTGATCCAACCGGAACGCCTTGCCGAACCTCGGCAGGTTCCCCTTGCCCTTCTCACAGTGAAGCCTGCTTGTAACCACGATTCCATCCTCACTGCCTTCGTAACAGTCCGTACAAGTAAATATCTGCTTCTTACAGATGATCCTGGTCATGACCGTAATCCGATTATCCTCCTGTTCCACGGACAGCACCTCTTCCTTCTGACCTGTGAAATCTTCCATGCAATGGTGCAGGGAGAAGTTAAAATCATTGTCGGTCGGCGCGCGGAACAGGATTGCATACGGATCTGAAGCCGTCATAAAATCAGCATCCAGTCTAAGCTCCGGCTTTCCGCTTTTTAGCGACAAAGTCTCCGGCAGTTTCATGCTGCCTGTATCCTCTGGCGCTTTGGCGATTTTTTCCTGCAAAACAATCTGCTCCCTCGCCACTTCCCGTTCATCCGCCGTGTCGATCGTAACGACCATCAAAGTCAGATCTTCCCCTGCCGCCTCAGCCGCTTCTCTGTGTTCTTTGGTCTCTATAACAATCTCCATTCTGGTGAGCGGACCTGCCTCCGGCACAATCGTCATCTTACTTCCATCGCTCCACCTACATTCCAGGCGGTAACGGTTTCCGTCAGAAAATGCCGTCGTATTGAATATCTCAAAACGGTCTCCACCCAGATGCCGCATCCGGATCGGACGATAAATATATTTCATAATCCTGGCTCCGGTAGACGGCGTGCGGTCCGGGTAGAACATCCCGTCCACACAGAAATTACCGTCATGCTCCCACTCCCCATGATCACCGCCATAAGTATAAGTCCCGTCCGGGTGCAGGACCGCATGATCCACCATCTCCCAGACACAACCGCCCATCAGGTTATCATACGCATAAATTTCCTTCCAGTAGCTCTCCGCATCGCCCGGCCCGACGCCCATGGCATGGGCGTACTCACAGAGGAAATAGGGCCTGTCGCACAGCTCCCTCACCCTGTAGGTCTTTTCTCCGATCTCGTGCACTCTTCTGACAGGTGGATACATCTCGCTTCCCACATCATAGGCTTTCTTCCTCGTGTGAATCGCGCTCTCATAGTGGATCGGAAGCTTCGTATGCCTCTTCAGATAGTCATACATCCTGTCAGTATTATATATACCGCCCGCCTCATTTCCGAGACTCCACATAATCACGGACACATGTGTCTTGTCGCGCTGATACAGCCGCCTCGCGCGGTCCACGTAATGTTTCGCCCATTTCGGATCATTGCTGATCCTGTTGTAATCGGGTGGAAAGCTCTGTGACATGGTGCCATGAGTCTCAAGATCCGCCTCATCCACCACATAAATTCCCAGCTCGTCACACACTTCCAGAAGATACGGGTCCGGCGGATAGTGGGAGGTCCTCACCGTATCAATATTATATTCCTTACACAGCTTCATATCCCGCTCGATCTCAGCAGGCGTCAATGTATAACCGTTCTCGCAGCTTGTGTCATGATGATTGACCCCATGCAGCTTCACTTTGTGATCATTCAGGTAAAAGACCGTATCTCTGATCGTGACATCCTTAAAACCGACTCTCGTTTTCACGCAGCAGCCAGGCACTTCATAATACAAGTTATACAGCACTGGCTTCTCGGCGTTCCACTCCGTCACGTCCAGATCCTCAAACACCACTTTTGCCACTTTATTTTTCGACAGAACAGTCCTTCTCTCAGAAATCCCGTCTCCTTCCAGCGTAAAAGTAACCTCTCCATCCGCATACAGCTTCACGCTGGCGGCTGCCCGATATCCTTTGCCTCTCTTCTGTGTCTTAAAACCAATATCCCAGATATCGCCGTAGTCACTGACCCGAAGCAGCACATCCCGGAAGATTCCATTGTTGCGAAACATATCCTGGCATTCCAGATAGGTTCCGTTACACCATCTGTGTACCACTGCCGTCAGCTCGTTTACTCCCTCATGGACATACACCGAAATATCGAATTCCGCCGTATTGTGGGAACCTTCCGAGTATCCCACAAAGCTGCCGTTCACGTACACATCAATGCAGCTCGACACACCGAGGAAAGAGAGTACATGGTTCTTCAGATCGTCCTCTACCTGGAAAAACCGGCGGTATACGCCGACATAATTATACTCCTCCCCCGGGTCCTGCCACCGCGGCCTGATTCCATAATCCGAACCGATCCAGCAGAAGGTCTTATCCACCTTATCTACCGTCGGAATCTCCGGCGGCTGATAGGGAAACTGATACCTCATATTCACGTAAAAGGGCCTCGCATACCCGCGAAACTGCCAACAAGAGGGGACATCCAGCCTGTCAAACCGCACAGCGTCCGTATCAATCACCTCCGGCAGTTCAGACGGCCTGGGATAGAACTTAAAATCCCACTCCCCATTCAGGCAGATCACCTTCGGCGAACGATACCTCTTCTGTGCCGCAGTCACCTGATCCGCCTGCTCTCTGTCGGGATACGGTATAAAATAGCTTCTCGGAGGCAGCTTGTTTACCTCAAATGTCTGGAAATCATGATAGTTACTTGTGTTTAATCTGTATTTCATGTACTCTCACCCCTTTCTGGATTAGTGAAATATCTGATTCTATACCAAAAATGCTGCTACAAGAAAAATCAATACACCTACA
>CAYXKS010000026.1:16177-21328 GCA_964465725.1 uncultured Bacteroides sp.
AAATATCTGATTCTATACCAAAAATGCTGCTACAAGAAAAATCAATACACCTACAAAAGCATGCACTTTCCATGTCAGAGACAAATATCCGGCAAACTCACGGATTAATGCGTTCAATGTAAAATACCATTTTGTCTTTGCCCCAAACCCAATGCATTTCAGGCCCTGCCTCTTTGCCAGAAGCAGCGCCCGAAATACATGATAAGCTGTTGTTACGACCATAACCTTAGGGTGGTCTTTTTTCACAAATTCACATGAAAATAACAGATTTTCCTCAGTCGATGTGGATTTTCCCTCCACAATAATTTTCTCCGTATGCACACCCTTTTGCTTTGCATACTTCGCCATAGCTTCACCCTCGGCAATATCTTCACCCGGACCCTGGCCGCCGGACATAATCAGAACAGCGTCAGGATTGTACTCCAAAAGTTCAATTCCTCTGTCAATCCGGGCTGCAAGCAGCGGCGTGACCCTGGCGCCAACCAGCCCAGCTCCCAGGACAATGATATAATCTGCTCTCCGGCGCCTTTTCACATGAAACAGGTTCAACGCTGCAGAGAGCAGGTAAATGGCCATCAATGCCAACACATAAATCACGGAAAGGCTGATAAACATATAGAGTCTGGTCAAAAGTCTCCCTTTTTCCAGATTTCCAATCACTGGCCAGACAGCCAGATAGAGGTACAGCAATACACAAAACAGCATGGTCAAAAGATTTGCAGGCTTTAAGCCCTCATGTCTGATGACTTTAACGCCCTCTATAAAAAGAGCTGCAATCAGGATAACAGGGAACACAAGCGCACAACACACCATCAATAACAGCAGGATAACCAAAATATTCATAAGCAGGTCGTGCCCGGCCAGCCAATCCGCATACTCCGACAGGAGAAAAAACATCGTAACTGCCAGGCAGAACAGCATTCCCAGCAACGAAACCCCACTCCATAATGTCCTCGGCTCATACAACATGATCCAGCCAAATACACAGATGGAAAAACCCAGGCAAAAAAAAGCGATGTGCAGCATAATTGCGTTCCCTTCCTGTTTTCACTTACATAACAGCTCCATAGTTAATGAAATCCCTGATGCCAGCCGGCGCCATTTCAACTACAGCTCGTTGATGGTCGCCGTCACCGCCATCTCCCTCATACGTTTTGCCGGGGCATAAATGGCGGCGTACGTTGCCGCCGCAACAAATACTACAACGATAAACATACGGGATACAGGAATGGTCCATACAGCGTAAGGGAAACGGCCGTCAATAAAAAGTTTATACACCATCCTGCCGCCCATCAGACCTAAAATGCACCCAATCACGCAACCGTACGAAGCGTAAGTGATTGCTTCAGCGGCAATCATGTGGGTCACCTGGCGGTTTTCCATGCCAACAGCCCGCATAGCCCCATACTGTTTGCTCTTGGCGGATACACTCATAGAGATGCTGTTCATAATATTCAGCACCGTAACCATTGCGATAATCGCCAGAAAGCCATAGGTGCCCAGCACAAATGCAGTATAAGTGCCGGAAGTGCGCTCCTCCCGCCCGTCTCTGAGAACAATGCCCTCACCCAGTACCGCGCTGATATCGGCAACATTCCCGTCCGTCACATCTCCCGCGGTCTGCACCATCACAAGAGAATAATCGGTTATGCCCGTCAATCGGACAAAGGTCTCGCCGGAAGAGATGATGGAAACCCTCCCATTAGAAAGACCGTCTTCGCTGAACAGATCGTATTTCAACATTCCCTCCACAGTCAACGTTTCACCATTCACCTGTATGGCATCTCCTATACCAAGTGGAGCGTCCGGATCGCAGATCACCAGCACACCGCCGCCATCTCCATAGACTTTGGAGAGATTACTGTTCTTTTTCAGCCTGCCATCTTTTTTCAGCGCTGCCAGGTCGAAATCGTCGAAGGAAATCAAATCCACTACCTGAGGCAATCCCTCCTGTCCCAATTCTGCCGGAACCTCAAAGGCACTTCGCCGGCCAAAGATATTTTTCACGCCATCCATTCCACGAATTATCTCTACGGTTTCCTGGGGAACGCAGTTGACACCAGTCTCCCCGGAGATTGTGATGTCGGCATCGCTGACGGACTGAGGCAGCAAATATCCTGCAAAGTCCAGTAAAGCAGAGAACGTCAGGAACAGAATAATACTCAAAGCAAAGGAACCGGTCATCAGAATTAAATTCTTCCTGGCCGACACCGCATGATGGGTTCCCAGGGAAATTTCAATGGGAAATGCACCGATACGGATTGCCCGCCGTACCCGTCCGGAGCTCTCCATATTTCCTGAAATTGCCGCCACGGGAGATACCTTTGCTGCCTGCTTCGCCGGTGCCCTGGCGGCAAGCAGCACCGTGACCATACCCATGACAATACCGCTGATGATTCCAATAGGGCTGATTCCAAAGAGAGGAATCGTGGAAAACTCCTCCCGGACCACGAACCGCAGGATGGCGCATAACACCCATGAACTGACCGTACCCAGGATAACGCCGACAGGGATAGCGGTTTTGCACCAGTTAAGGGCTTCCAGCCGCACAAACCGTTTCAGCTGTTGGCGGCTCATCCCGATACAGCGCATCATTCCGAAAAACTTTGTCCTCTGGGCCACCGTACTGTTAATGCTGCCTGAAATCATCAATACACCGGCAAGCAGAATCAGAATGAACAGCACCCCGCCAAGCAGAAAAAGGTTCTTTCCCATAGAAGTGTTCATAATAGTTTGCAATGTAAATTCCTGAGCGTGTTTTTCGGTCAGCCTGGCCTGTTCCATCCGAATATCCATATCTGCCATGCTGAATATCGCCGTCACAAGGAATACAGAGAAAATAATACACAACAATGTCATGCGGTTCTGTCGCCGCCGTACCCTGGCTGAGATGGGGATCAGGCTAAGATAGCTTTTCATTATTTTTTTATAATTTTTTTGGTTATGCTTTGCTTGTAACGCTTCCATAATAAGTATAATACTCCTTTCTACTTTTAGTCAAAGACTTCGCTGCAAACCGCGGGATACTGGAGCCACGGCATTCTCCAATATGCTCAGTCAGGCCAGCTTCAGTTGACTTTAAGCACGTCTCCTGACCCGTTGCCCGCGGGAAAATATAAACCGTAACAATTCAGATAAACGGAATCATTACGGTTTATACATTAACACACGAACCTTACATACATATGAATCGAAAATGACTATTTTGTAGTATTCGGAGAACTTGACGTTAAAGACGATACGGCGCACCATTTATATCCCATACGTCGGACAGTGACGATCCTTGTCGGCTTTGTGGGATCTTCCTCGACTTTCGCCCGCAGACGGCGGATATAGACCGCCAGTGTATTCCCATCCACAAAATTTCCGTCACAGTCCCACAGATTACCCAAGATCTGTTCTGCGGAGAGGATGGCGCCGGGATGTTCCATGAAAAACCGCAGAAGTTTGAACTCCGCCGCCGTCAGTTCCATTGCTACTCCGTCTTTATAGGCAAGTCCCTCCAGCAGTTGAAGAGTAATCCCACCCGAACACAGTTCCCCGGATGTTTGCTGAAAATGCTGGCTTCTGCGGAGAATCGCATTGATTCTGGACATGAGCACCGCCAGCTTGAAAGGCTTTGTAATATAGTCATCGCCGCCGATGTCCAGTCCCATGATGACGCTGGTCTCCTCGTCAGACGCAGTCAGAAAGATGATGGGAACGGAGGAAACATCCCGCACTTTGCGGCATATATCAAAACCCGAACCATCCGGCAGCGTCACATCCAAAACGAGCAGGTCGTATTGTCCGTCCCGATAAAGATTATCGGCATCCCGGACAGTCCGGGCAATGTCCAGTTCGTAACCTGCCTTCCGAAAGGCGAAAGAAAGCCCGTTAATGAGACTCAGATCATCTTCCAGCAGCAATATTTTACACATCTTATTCCTACTTTCTTTTTGATATTTTGATAACGTTTAAATTAACTTATTTATACCGGTACTTTTCAAACGCTTTACGCGCATCCAAATGTACCTCTTTAAAAAATAGTATAATCCACACAATATATGCGGCTGCAGCAAAATAACCTGATAAGAAAACAGACCCCACCGCGCCAATCAACATGACAACAGCCCATAAAAAGCAGGAATTTCTCATATCTCTTGCAATATAAGCTCTGTCATATAAGTCCTGTTCTTCTCTCGGAAGCGAATTGAAACCTGATACCAGTCCCGCCGCCTTTTCTTTAAAAATTCCAAACACAAGACCAATTACAGCAAACCCGAAGACCAACACAATACACATCCAAAAGCCCAATCTCATATGTTTTCCCCCTTCCGGCTGCTGTTCTCCCACCATAAAATTGCTTTCGCAAATCTTTTTGCCACCTCATGAAAATGTCCGCCTTCGTTCCATTCCAGCCGAATGCTTTCCTTCCTTATTCGTCCCTCCCCGGCAACGGTTCCATCTGCCCCACCGAGCTGTCTTGTCAGAAGCTCTGCTGCCCTCACGGTGCATTCTTCCACCTTTGCCATCCGTTGATTCCTGCTCAGTTTCTCCTTCTTCCCAAGAGAAAGATATACCTTTACTTCCTGCCTCAGCGGGCATTCCTTTTCCATAAATTCACAGAAATCATCATACCATAATGACCCCGAAAGACTGCCAACCCATCCGAAACAGTCCGTCAGATACAGGGAGTAAATGGCTGCCAGACCACCCAGGGAATACCCTAACAAAACCGTATGCTCCGGCTCCGGTTTCGTCCGGTAATGTATATCCATGTAAAGTTTGATCTCCTGCACCAACCGATAAATATATTCCTTTGCCCTGCCCTGCGGCGGTTCTTCTCCTCTGCGGAAAGCCGGTGCTTTCCACGGCGTAAAATCGTCGTTCCAGCTCTCCGGCCTGGCTGAGAGCAAAATAAAATCCGCCCCGCCTCCTGCCTTTCGGACTTCCGTCAAGACCTCCTCCACAGGAATTTCCCCGTTAATGTAGATGACCGGATACCGCTCTGTTCCCGCAGCATATCCTTCCGGAAGGTACAGATTACATGACATGCCGGCTATCCGGATTTCTTTTATTCCATCTAACATTTTAGCGACATTTTCTTCCATGTTTTCCTCACTACTATTATGCACTTCTTCCCGGCATGTTAGGATTCTCTACGTCACG
>CAYXKS010000027.1:0-1280 GCA_964465725.1 uncultured Bacteroides sp.
GTGGCATCTTCTGGGCGAGTATCTGGTGATGGTTCTGGTGATCTGTATATTGTCTGCATATGGAAACCTGAAATCGGAAGAGCCGGCAAAGGATGATGTGAAATCTATGGCGGTAGTCTTACCTGCACTGTGCAGCGGAGCAGACAGCGAGAAGGCATTGTCCCGGATGCGGATTGAAGGCGATGAAATTTCGACAGCATATGAATGGGTTCAGGCAGTTTGCAATGAAAAAAGCGAATTTGAGAACCCTTATGACGTCATTGTAAAATATGAATTGCTAAGCGGCAGGGCCAGATATTACAAATACCAGCTGCCAGGGTACGCGATAGTCAGTTTTGATGATATTTATAAGCAGGAAGGATACAAGCAGGGAACGTATGAAGCGCTGCAGATGGACAATGCCAAGTACTATGAGGTTCACTGGACGAACGGAATGGAGGAGTACACGCTGGATCTGGATGAGCAGGAACGGCAGGAGCTGCTGGAAGCGTATCAGACAGACCTGAAGAAGCTGACTTTTGCGGAGATCAGGCAGAGGACGCCGGTCGGGCAGCTTACCTTTGCTTCGACGAAAAATCAGGGGGATGTGTCCGGTTATATTTATCCCGGATGCACAGGGACGCTGAAGGAATTATCCCAATATGGAATCGATGCGAAGAAGCGGATCCGTGATTATGAGATCACTAAGATCGTGATAGACAGATATTTGTTTCAGGATGGTCTGCTCTACAATGTGCGCTATCTGGCGGCCCAGGATACCGTGACCGATCCGCAGAAGATCGCGGAGCTGTCGAAAGAGCTTTATGTGGAAGAGTTCTGTGAGGATCATCTGCTGAATCTGAAGGATGAGAATACGGAATATACTGTGTACTACCGGGATTCGGAAGGGCGGACGGTGAGCAGTGTGAAGTGTTGGAAGGATATTTGAAAACAGTTTATATAATTGTATACATGGAATCGTTTGTTTATTATACTATTCTATAGTGAGCGTATTGCAGAAGAGGCCTGAGGTTGTGGTTTTTGCCGGCGGAGTCCTGTTTTGATGAATGTGCGGAATGGCATTATGAGGATATCAGGATGTTAACCGCGGTTGATCATATGCTAAGGAAAAATTTGAATTAGAGAGGGATACAAATGAACTTGCTGAAATTTCTGGAACACGTGGATCAGGAAGCGAATGCCATGTCAAAGGGCGAACTTGCAGGGTTCGTGCATGATATGGCAAGAACGCTGCCGGAATCCGGGCGCTTGGATTTCCTGCGCAGATTGAAAAATATGCA
>CAYXKS010000027.1:1380-12734 GCA_964465725.1 uncultured Bacteroides sp.
GAACGCTGCCGGAATCCGGGCGCTTGGATTTCCTGCGCAGATTGAAAAATATGCAAAAACAAGGGGAAGTAAAAACGCGCGAAACGGAGAAGGATAGAGATATCACAGAAGAGTTCGCAGGCATCAGGAAAGAACTGGAACGTATTGAGAATGGAGAATTATGTCTGGAAGGATCGCTCAACGAAGAGTATGATGACTGGTATTGCAGTGAGGATGAAGAGTTTCTGTATGAAGATCCGGAAGGAATCGTGGATATTCTTACGGATGCCTGCGAGTTTGTCCGCAAGTGTATAGACTGCGAGGAGTATAAAGCCGCATATGAAATTGCGGATATGCTCATTGGACTTGAGATCACGGTAGGCGGCGAGTATCAGGAGTATATGGATGAACCGATGTGCATTGACGAATTGGAGCATTATCATCTGGGAGACCTGGATTACAAAACTTTTGTTGCGGATGCTTTATGTGCGGCATACTGTGCCAACCCATTGGCGGAAAGGGCGGCTGTGCTGTACAGGATCATTACAAATTCCAGGCAAAATGATATCACATTGCAAATGGTCATGCAGAGAGGCTATGAATTGCCTGAGACGGATGAGTTCCTTTCGCTGTGGATTGCTTATCTCGGGCAGCTTACTACAGACGTTGCGCGAAATTTATTGAAGGAAGCGCTGGAATTGACCAATGATGCCGGAGAACTTCTGGAAAACGCCCGCAAATATTGTACACAGCATCCGGAGCTTTATGAGCAGTATCTCCAGAACCAGATGGGAAAAGTGGAAGCCGCGGATCTGTTTGCGACAGGCTGGGAGGCCCTTGAGAAGATTCCTCCCGAGTACACGGTGAGGAGCAGTATTGCCTTGCTGATGAGCCGCATCGCGCTTCAGAATGGTATTGACGGGGCAGAAATGTGCTGGCTGGAAGCCTTCCGCTCGGATACGAGAGTTGTAAATTATCTGCGCCTCTTGACGGAATGCCAGGATCTGTCAGAAGTCAGACAGGATGCAATAGAGATCTGTCATCAGACACGCGGACAGCTTGGGAAAAACACGTATCTATACGTACAGGAAAGACAGCAGAGGCTCAATCAGGTGAATCCGGTCACTGTGTATATGCTTGCATTTCTGGCGGGTGAATTCCGTTATGTGAAAGAGAACGGCATGAATGTCAAGTCTTCTCTGGGGTGGAGCACTACATTTATGAAATGCGGGATGGCAGCTTTTCTCCTGCTTCTGACAGAAAGCGATACCCTCTCCTCAGGAGGAAGGGAGATGTGCCATATGATAGTGTCTTTCACGGGATTTAATAAAGAAGACTATGGGAAAGGAATTCTGGAAACCATAACCGACAGCAGTGAGGAATGCTTCTGGAAATGTCTGCGCCGTTGGAAAGAAAGCGTTAGTCTCTCGGAAGAGGAAAAAGAAAGCTATCTGCAGTGGATCGGGGACCTTGTCACGAAGCGGGTTAATGGCATTATGGAGAACAACCGCCGCAATTATTATAGGGAATGTGCAGCTTACGTGGCAGCATTGGGAGAAGCAAAGGAATCCATAGGCGAAATCGGCGGAAAGCAGCGGACGATGCTTGGATATAAGGAGATGTACCCGCGGCGGAGTGCGTTTCATGCGGAGTTGAGGGCGTATGGGATGAAAGACGGGAAGAAGCGGTAAGAGTTGCACAATTCCGTACACATGCCATGCAGCTTGTCTGCATGTGTGCAGATGCGCAGGTATGCGGGTGTGGAAGTTGGAATGTGAAAAAATTACAGGAGATCCGAGAAAATCTGTATATATAAGGGGAGAATAGGATGAGTGAAGAAATAGAATTTTTTTCGTATTTATTGGAATATTATGCCGATTATAAAGGAAAGGCAACAGGGGATGTTCTAAAGGAATGGGATGATCACAACGTTACGCAAAAGATATATGATGGCTATTGGGAATACCATACGGAGAGGATAGAAAATGCATTTGAAGATATAGATAGCCTGATTGCGACAGGAAAGCATGCATGGTAGATTTTTTAGAGTATAACTTGGGAATGTCGTAAGCTTGGAAAGCTGCAGGATATCAAGAAATTTATGTTACAGAATATGTTCCTGTGGGAAATACAGGAAAGTGAAAAGTTGAAAGGCTATAGTAAAAAATGAAATCTGTAATATTATATGACGGAAGAGGAGAGCAGCATCAAAAAGATATTTATATAAGGAGTGGCAGAAACTATTATGATACTATATCATGGGAGTAATATGAAAGTCGAGAAACCTGAAATCAGAAAGAATTTAAGGGCATTAGATTTTGGGGCCGGATTCTATTTGACAACAAGTAAACTGCAGGCTGAGAAGTGGGCAAAGTCTGTTGCTAAACGGCGCAGGGGCGGCGAACCGACATTGAATATTTACGAATTTGATAAAAATGTGCTAGAAGGAAAAAAGCTTAAAATTATGTTTTTTAAGAAGGCTGATAATAAGTGGCTTGATTTTGTTGTAGCTAACCGTAGGGAAGAGGCGGTAGTTGAGTTATATGATATTGTGGCAGGGCCGGTTGCTAATGATACTACAGTTCGTGTAATAAATGATTACATGGATGGTGTTTGCTCAAAGGAAACAGCAATTGAAAGGCTTTTGCCTCAAAAGTTGGTTGACCAATATGCTTTTTTGACTGAGTTGGCTTTGAGTTATATTACATTTAAAACGTGGGAGAAAGTTGAATGAAAGTAGATGCGAGAACACTTGATTTTTTTGACCGCTATGTTTCTCAAATGATTGTTGAAAAATACGGAATTAATGATAGGGAAGCGGTACGACTTTTTTTTGAATCCGAAACATATCAAATGTTGATGGATGCTGAGCAGGAAATTTATACAATGAGTCCCCATATAGTATTTGATATGTGGGAAAGTGAACAAATTACGGGAACTCCGAGAAATTCTCAATATATTAGAGGTGATTAAGATGAGAAAAGAAACGGATTTTTTTATATATTTAATTGAGAAATATGCAGAATATAAAAATGAGACTGCACCGCAGATTTTGAAAAAATGGGATGAAAAGAATATAACAGATTTTATTTATGATATGTATGAAATATATCATGTTGAAAGGCTGGAGAATGCTTTTAAAGACATTGATAGCCTAATAGCAACGGGTAAATGTGCATGGTAATAACGATTGCTTGGGAACAGCGTAAGGTTGGAGAGGTGTTTTATGGCTTACAAAATAATACCCTTTCAAGAGCGGAGCTATCTTTAGAAAATGGTGTTGCGAAGAATGTCCACTATGGAGATATTTTGGTCAGGTTCGGCGAAGTTTTAGATGTGGGGAAAGAGCCTCTTCCTATGATAGCGGACGAGTCGGTTGTGGCAAAGTACAGAAGCTCATTTCTGCAAAATGGGGACATTGTTATTGCTGACACAGCCGAGGATGAAACAGTAGGAAAATGCGGTGAAATAGTGGGTTTGAGGAGTGAAAAGGTTATCGCAGGACTTCACACTATCCCTTATCGACCCCTGTTTAATTTTGCCTCTGGATACCTCGGATGCTTATCACAGACAGCTTCTGCCTCTTATGCAAGGCATAAAGGTAACTTCAATTTCAAAATCGGCCCTACAGGATACGGAAATCCAGTACCCTAAATCACTGGATGAGCAGGAACAAATTGGCACCTTCTTCTGTTCCCTCAACCACCTCATCACCCTTCACCAGTGTAAGTTAAAATTGTCAAAATCAGATTTTTTTATTATATAAAATCAGGAATGATCAGTAAGGGAGACGAAAGATGCCAGAATTAGATGCATTAATCGAACAGAAACTAATTGAGCAGTTAGCATATGGGGATTCTCAATGGACTTACAGGCAGGATTTAAAGACTGAGGAGGATCTTTGGGAAAATTTCAGATATATTCTGGAACAAAATAACAAGGAGCGTTTAAACGGCACTTCTCTGTCAGATGCTGAATTTGAGCAGGTTGGAACAGCCAAATCGGGTAAGTGTGACCCTCTACGGAAAGGTGTTGAATGAAAACTATTCACAGCTTTTATACACAAATGACACTTTAGATCTGATGACCGTATTTTTACTGGATAAAATTCAGAAACGAGAGCCTATATCCAAGGTGGATTTTTTGGAATTAAAGAAGCGGGGACTGTCAGAAGGGCGATATCCCAATATCTATGTCTCATATAAAGTAGCTGATATGGTGGATCAGAAGAAGGAGTATGTGAAAGCCGCCGGACTGACAGACGAGATATGTATGCAGTTGATTAAGGGTTATTTGGAAAAATTTGGGGAGTCTAAGGCATCGGAGATAACGGAGGCAGTTGAAGATGCGCTTCCGGGCCAGCTTAGTAAAATGCAGAAAAGCCGTAAGGTTTTCAATATTTTACAGAAAATGAAGAAAAACGGAATGGCGGATACGAAAGGAAAAGAAGCAGGGGCACTATGGTTTATTCTTTATAATTGACTTAGGAATAGACTAAATAATTGACTATGGAATAGTTGTTTAGTCAATTTTTATACTCAGATGATGGCGGAACTCCGAAAAACGTTAGACGAAGAAATTAAGCCTTTCGTAACTCATTAATAGTATGATTATGCGAAGGAGCATGAAAGGCAGACAATTCCTTCTGCTCCGGAGATGTAATATTAATATGGTCAATCGCAAGCGGCTGTGGCGTGATGGTATTCACCCAGTCGCTGTATGCACATATATTGGCGCCAAAAGTATTAATCTCATTGACAAGACGGTCTTCATCGCCAATCAGGTCTTCCAGCTGGTTAGTCATAGTTGACAGTATTTTGACAGCGTCAGAACCTATGTTAGTCATTTCCTGCATATCATGAACAGACTCCATTAATTGATCGTGCACAGCACACAGTTCTTCCCGCAGATTTGGCAGTGTATCGGACAGGTGATACTCTCTGCGCACATCCGGGTTTGTATCATCTGATCCTGCATCGATGATATCTGCTACTTGACAATAGACTGCATTCAACCGATTGACACAGTCATATACATTGCCTGCAATGTCAGACATGTCACCGAGTACAGCCTCCAGTCGTATCGAATGATGCCCCTGCTTCAGATAAAAAACATAGGGTGTTCCATCAGCATCGGAAAGTGTATCTTCTTTCCAATTCTTCCTGTATTTAAACTTATAACTCTCCATTTCCGTGAAGGGTACGGCTCCGTCAATCATAACTTTCCTAAAAGCGCCGAGTCCTTTTGCATAATTCTGGCGGTTATAAACTGAAATATTATAATAACCGGATTCTTCCACATCGAATTCCCACTCGATCCATTGCTCTGTCTGATTCCATGAGTTACCGCCGATAATAGTATTTGAGGCATTCTTTGTATTCAGCATGAATATGGATGGAGCGGCCTGCTCCTCTACAGGACATAATATTTCAGAAGATGTTCTGGTGGCATCTTCTGCTTTGATGCAGATTTCCTGGCGGTTTGCGGCCTTGATACCTACCTCATCCCAGAATCTCTTGGTCTGTTTATAGTCTTGTATTTGTCCGGCATTGTTTAAGATGATCTGATGAATCAGCAAGGGAGCCTGCAGGGTATGCAGGGAGATGATATGTTCACCTTCGGTCAGGTACACGGACAAAGGGCTAGTGACATAGCCTTCTTTATCGTAAGCATAGCTTGTGATCCATTCTTGTGATTCCGACATGACGTCATCCCTGACTTCCCAAACACGGCAATAATTCAGCCTTGCCATCTCCCGGCAAGGGATCTCTCCATCTATAAGTACACTCTGGAGGATATTGGAATTGCCGCCGGCTAAAGGATAATACTCCAAAGACAGGTTGTAGAATCCTTCTTCTTCCACATTTACCGCAAAATCAATCAAGGATTTTTCTCCAGCGTAGATGCTGTCGCCAGGCATAGCCATATAATCCGTATAAATGATGGGAGCTGCGTCCATGTTGTTTTCTTCATAATGTATGCAGGATTCTGCGCCTATATTGATTTCCCGGGAGGGATAGACAACATTAAATCCTGAAGCATACTCTCTGTAACCGAGAAATGAATTCTCTGTGGAGGCAGGAAGGGAAAGGCCGGCATACAGTCCGGGTTCCGGATTCGTCTGTGCAAGGGATGATATGTCTGAACAGAAAATTGCTTTTACAATAAGAATAGCGAGGAGCGCGGTGATAAAGACTCTTTTATCGATATATTTCTTCACCTGCGCAAAGCTTTTCTGTAAAGAGTCGTATCTGTTATATTCTGTTGATATTGCAGTCTCAATTCCTCGCATGGCTTTCCACTCTTTCTTTTATTTTTTTGAGATCCGGTACTGATAATATATTGTCAAGGTCAGATGACATGAATGTTTTTTTGATAAATTAAATTAATCACATAAATTGGCTAAATTATAATATATTTAATTGATATTTTCAATAGTTTAATCTAAATAGTAGTCTTTTTGGTATATATCAACGATTATAGAGAAAGGGATTTATATATTTTTACTAAAATATAAGAAGATAATTAGATGGGAAAAGAATTACGCGGAATAAATTTAGCTTAAAATAAGCTTAATTCTAAAATCACCTCATTCGATCTCCTTGTACATGAAAATTTGTCTTGCGTGTAAGGCAGTGGTAATTTTCCGGGGTTATGCCAGGGAAGGTTTGGCTGCTATTTACAGTCGAAATGCGCATTAACTGCGCATTTACGACCCAATCAAGTAAGTTTTTTGAGCATTTGCGCCTCGCCGAAGGCGACCCTAAATGCGCAAATGCCGTTACTATGAGCAGCGTAAGCTGTGAATAGTAACAAGGTTTGGTCTGATGGTATTAAATGGCCTTTGACTGATTATGACTGATAAGGATGAAAATAAATAAAAATACAAAAGACAGAGCCTTTACACTGTGCAGGCGCTGCCTTTTGTATTAATAGAATATGTTTATAAAATATGTTTATAAAAAATATGTGTATAAAGAATTTACTGGCCTATAACGAGACATCAACAGTCGCATCTGAAGGTGTCAATACTGTATCCTTTCCGTCAACCGCCATGGAAGCGCCGTTTGCAGAAACTGCCTGTACGTTGACAAGCCTTATCGTATAAGGCTTATCTCCTTTAGCCTGAATTCTGATTGAAGCGCCGTTTTTCACAACAGACACGGTTAAGTCTTCTTTTTGCGCCATGTCATAGACAACAGACGAGCATTCTTTTCCGTCTTCCAGTGCATATACCCGGAGCTCCACGCCGTCGGCATAGTCATAATCCGGCTTGTCGTCGCACGCGCCAATCGCTACGATGGAATTCTCGCGTACCATCAGGGGAAGATGCAGGTAATCATATTTCTTCTCAACCCAGACGCCTCCTTCCGCCACTTCTCCGGTAAAGAAATCTGTCCAGGTGCCTTTTGGCAGATAGAAGGAACCGATACTCTCGTCATTGAAAATCGGGGCAACAAGAAGATTATCGCCCAACATATACTGTTTATCCAGATAGCTGCAGTTTCTGTCATCTGTAAATTCCAGAACCATACTTCTCATGGTCGGCACGCCTGAACGGGATGTGTCGATGGATGTTTTATAGAGATACGGCATCAGAGAAGCTTTCAGACGAGTGAAGGTTCTCACTACATCCACCGCTTCGTCGTCGTATAACCACGGCACACGGTAAGACTGGCTGCCATGCAGACGGCTGTGGGAAGAAAGAAGGCCGAAAGCAACCCAGCGCTTGTACACATCCGCTGTGGAAGTGTGCTCGAAACCGCCTATATCATGTGCCCAGAAGCCGAAACCGGACATAAGCAGTGACAGGCCGCCGCGCAGGCTTTCTTCCATAGATACATAGTCAGACCAGCAGTCTCCGCCCCAGTGCACGGGGAATTTCTGACCACCCACGGTAGCGGAGCGGGCGAACAGCACAGCCTCTCCCTTACCGCGTTTGCGCTCTAAGAGTTCGAATACAGTCTTGTTATAGAGGTAAGTGTAGAAGTTGTGCATCTTCTTGGGATCTGAACCGTCGTGGTAGACACAATTCACAGGAATCCTCTCACCGAAATCTGTCTTGAAGCAGTCTACGCCCATGTCGAGTAATGCTTCAAGTTTGTCCTGATACCATTTGCAGGCTTCCGGATTGGTGAAGTCCACCAGCGCCATGCCCGGCTGCCACATATCCCACTGCCATACATCGCCGTTAGGACGTTTGATAAAGTACCCTTTTTCCTTGCCTTCGGCAAAAAGGATGGACTCCTGTCCGATGTAAGGGTTGATCCATACACATATATTCAGACCTTTCGCCTTGATTCGGGACAACATGCCGGTGGGGTCCGGGAATACCTCTTCGTCCCATACAAAGTCCGACCAGTGGAAGCCCTTCATCCAGAAACAGTCGAAATGGAAGGTGCGCAGCGGAATGCCACGGTCCAGCATGCCATCAATAAAGCTCATAACAGTCGCTTCATCGTAATTGGTTGTGAAAGAGGTGGACAGCCACAGTCCGAAAGTCCAGGGAGCCGGAAGTGCAGGCTTGCCGGAAAGGTCCGTGTATCTTGTCAGGACATCTTTCATGGTTGGTCCGTTGAAGAAGAAGTAATCCAGGCTGCCGCCCTCCACGCAGAAGGAGGTCTTCGTCACATTTTCAGTGCCGAATTCCATGGAGACACGCTCCGGATGATTGACCAGGACGCCGTAGCCTTTGTTGGAGAGGAAGAAAGGAATGTTCTTGTAAGCCTGTTCCGTGCTGGTTCCTCCGTCCTCGTTGTAAATTTCGACAGTTTGTCCGTTTTTGACAAAAGGAGTGAAGTGTTCTCCGGTACCATACAGCAGTTCTCCCACGCCGATGTTGAGCTGTTCACGCATATAGGTGTTTTCCAGATCGCCGTTCAGTTCATAGTAGTCGCCTTTGTAGTCTGTCTTCATCAGGGCCAGGTCGCGTTTACCGCTTCCGGTCAGCACTTTTCCGTCCCGCATATAAGTCATGGACCAGGGATTCTTTGTGATGACCAGAGACAGGCCGCCGCTTGTGACAGTGATTGTCTTTCCATCCTCTTCAACCTGTAGTGCCTGAGGGTTATCCAGATTCAAGTCGAAGGAAGGCGTTCTGTCTATTCTGCCTAAATGATGGTCAGCCCGCACGCGCAGAACATCGGGCGCAGGGGAACTGATCCGGATTGTGAGATTGATGTATCCCAGGGTATCGCCGCGCTCGATGATTGGGTGAGTGGGTGTGCATAAGGTTACTTCCGTGCTGCTTATTTTGGCATCGTAGACCTCATGCGGAGAAAAACAGGCTGTTCCCTCTTTAAACAGCCAGCATCCATTGTTGAATTTCATAAAAGATCCTCGCTTTCCGTGTGTTTATTGTATTTCATATTATATATTATAACAGAAAATGTACGTCCGTTGCTATAATATCAATATTTTGCTTTATTATAGTAAGGAAAATCCGAAAAGGACAGTGTAATTTTTGGATGTAATATACATGAAATTTTTGCTGTGGCAGAGAAGGAAAAAGCATGGTAGCATAGAGAGGACAGGGGCAGTCCCGAACGACCGGGTGTGATCCTCAGTTGTGACCAGAGAAGGAAAGAAATACAGCATTTATGATTAAGAAATTACGCTTGACGAGAATTTTCAGTAAAACAAAAATTAAACATCAGTTATATCTGATCTATACGGCGGTGGTAGCCATACCTGTCATTCTGATCGGTGCGTTCCTGCTGCTTAATAACTACCGGCTGATGGCCAATTACCATGAAGAACTGCTGGAAGCGGACAACCGCCGTGTGAAGAATATCCTCTTCGAGATAACGACACAGATTTATAATATTTCAGAGAATATTACCTTTGACAACAATATGCAGGCGCTTCTGCGGACAGAGTTTTCCGATCCCTCCACCTGTATCCTTGCGGTTTCGCAGAATGTACTGGTCGATAATTATCGCAGTATTTATACGGAGATCAGTGAAATTGACGTATACACGGACAATCCCACATTTGTGGACTGCAAGCAGTTCCATCCGGTGAGCGCAGAGACGGAAGGAGAGCAGTGGTATCAGAAGGCAATGGCTCAGTCGGGCATTTTCTGGGAGGGAGCGTCATGGCAGGACGAATATGGCAATGAGTACTGGGAACTGTGCCTGGTCAGGAAGATTCCGCTGATCAACTCTCCCTGGCATGCAGTGCTGGTGATCCATGTCAGTGACGATTATCTGAGAATGAGGCTGGACAGCGGTGAATATATCAGTGAGATATCCGTTGACCAGGGGCCCATATTCTACAGCTCCGACCGGACGAAATACGGGATGGAGCAGCCGGAGATCATTGATTATGAGAAACCGTATTTTCAGGGCAGCGGTCGCATCCGCCAGGACGGGGAGCCTTGTTTTATCAATGTTTCCGCGTTGGCTACCTACCAGTCGGAGTCCAGGCTGTATATCAGTACGATCGATCCCAGCGGATACCGTAATATCCGCAATATCCTCTTGCTGTGCGGAGCGGTGCTGCTGCTGGCGCTTGTGATCCCGGCCGTTATGATACGCTTTTTTACTGGCTATTTCGCGGAGAGAGTGGGAGTCCTCAGACAGGAGATGCACAAGGCAAGCAATCAGGATTACGAGCTGATACCGGTTTTACAGGGGAATGATGAACTTTCGGAGGCGTTTGCTGACCTGAAGGTGATGGTGAAAAACATCAAGGAACAGGAGGCCAAGGTGTATGAGGCGCAGATCAATGAGCAAAAGCTTCTGATCAACCAGCAGGAGATGGAGTTTAAGATGCTTGCCAGCCAGATCAACCCTCATTTTCTGTATAATACATTGGAAACGATCCGTATGAAAGCATTTACGGCGGGGGACAGAGAAGTGGCGACTGCAGTCAAACTGCTGGGCAAATCCATGCGGTATGTGCTGGAAAATATGGGAACTTCTTTCACGTCACTGGAGAAAGAACTGGATCATGTGGAAGTGTATATGATGATACAGCAGCTGCGGTTTGGCGACCGGATCCGGTACGAGAAGAAGCTGGAAGAGGGATTGGAAGCATCCGAATACCGGATCCTTCCGCTGCTGCTGCAGCCGGTGGTAGAGAATGCGATCGTGCATGGCATGGAGGAGAAGGAGGAGGATGGACTGATTACACTGTCGATCCATACCGAAATGCAGGAAGGAAAAAGGATGCTGCTGATTGATATAGAAGATAACGGATGCGGTATGACAGAGGAGGTTCTGGCGAAGCTGCGCACGGATATTGAGATCCGGGATATGAGCCGGAGTAAGAGCATCGGCCTTTATAACATCAACCAGCGTATCAAACAGTATTATGGCAATGGGTGCCGGGTATCCGTCTTTGCACGGCAGGAGGAAGGGACACTTGTCAGG
>CAYXKS010000027.1:12834-20794 GCA_964465725.1 uncultured Bacteroides sp.
ATTTTTTTCGGTATTTTTATTTTTATTAATTTTTTATAATAAATGCATCGTCAGAAGGATATATTTTGGCGATGCATTTTTGTTTTCCGCACAGGTAAGGATGTGTTTACTGAATTGACGACAGACATCTGTATAGGAAAGCGGGGGACATTTGTGTAAAAGTTTTAAAATAAGTGTAGAGAAAGGATGAACAGGCATGGCAAAGAAATCTCAAAAAGAGACAAAGGTCAAACAGAAGTTCAGCGGACAGCTTATGTGGAAACAGCGGTATCTGTTGTTGATGTCGGTTCCATTTGTTGTATGGCTGATCATTTTTAAGTACATTCCCCTGTGGGGATGGACGATGGCGTTCCAGGAGGTAAAACCGAAGACATTCCCGTTACCGATCTGGCAGCGTCCTTTCGTAGGATTTGACAACTTCATAAAGGCATTTCAGGACCGTATCTTCGGTCAGACTTTGATCAACACGATCGGGCTCAGTATCCTGGGAATTGCGCTCGGAACAATCATGGCGATTTTGTTTGCGCTGGTGCTGAATGAGATCTGTTTTGTCAAATTTAAAAAGATCACACAGACGATTTCCTATTTACCGCATTTCGTGTCATGGGTGGTTATCGCCAGTATTGCGAAGATGGTGTTAAACGACGGCGGTATGCTGGATACAGCGCTTCATACCAAGCTGGGGCTGATGAGTACGAACTCCCCGCTGTTCTGGCTGACGGTATGTATCATCAATATCTGGAAAGAGGTTGGCTGGGATGCGATCGTATATCTTTCCGCAATGGCAGGAATCGACACAGGACTGTATGAGGCAGCCAAGGTGGACGGCGCCAACCGTCTGCAGAGAATCTGGCATATCACTCTTCCGGGAATCAAGCCACAGATCGTAGTACTGCTGATCATGGGCGTGGGTGGTGCATTGAATGTAGGTATGGAACGTCAGATGCTCTTAAGCAACGGTATCGTACAGGATCACGCGATGGTACTTTCCTGGTTTGCATATTTAAGAGGTATCGGAAACAGTAACTATGGCTTAGGTACCGCGATCGGTATGTTCCAGTCGTTAGTCGGCATTACCCTCCTCCTTATTGCGAATAAGGTCGCAGGCTTGCTCGGCGAGAGCAGATTGATATAAAGGAGGAGACGGCTATGGCAAGAGTACAAAGTCACAAGATTAAAAGTAATGACAATATACTGGATTACATATTGCTGGTTGTATGTTTGTTTATTATGGTCGTTACGCTGTATCCGTTTTTGAACGTGCTGGCGATCTCGTTCAATGACCCGATTGACACGATGCGTAACATCAACTTTATCATACCCAGATCCTTTACCTTGAGCAATTACATATACGTATTCAAGGAAAATAACCTGATGAAGCCGATTCTTCTGTCGGTGGCAAGAACCGTTATCGGTGCGGGCGCAGGCGTGATCTGTACGGCGATGCTGGCATATGTGCTGAGCCGGAAGGATTTCTACTTTAACAAATTATTTACAACACTTTTTGTTATCACCATGTATGTCAGCGGCGGATTGATTCCGGAGTACCTGCTGCTGATGAGAGACCTGAAGATGGGAAATAACTTTCTGGTTTACATTATCCCGGGCCTGATCTGGGTTTACAATGTGATCCTTGTCCGTTCCTTTATCGAGGGTCTTCCGATTGCGCTGCAGGAAGCGGCCAAGGTAGACGGCGCCAATGACTTTACAATCTGGCTGAAGATAGTCCTCCCGCTGTGTACGCCGGTTATGGCTACGGTGGCACTGTTCCAGGCGGTAGGACAGTGGAACTCTTTCATGGACACTTATCTGTATGCAAAAGAACTGCCTACACTGCAGTATGTTTTGTATCAGATCATGGAACAGGCCACGGTGAAGATCGATCCTCATGCGGCAGAGACAATGAAGTCGGCGGTATCCCCGATGTCCGTCCGTATGGCTGTCACGGTGGTTGCGACGGTTCCGATCATTATCGTATATCCGTTCCTGCAGAAGTACTTTGTAGGCGGTATGACGGTTGGCGCGGTGAAAGACTGATGCCGGAGCTGGTATGCGCTAATACTTGCACCGTACTTTTCATGGGCATTTGTGTACAGGGAGATATGGAGGTGCAAGCATGAATAGATATGGATACGGTGTTTTACATTTGTGGCGCCGTAAATATATAAGATTTATGGATTATTTATTGATCTAAGAAACAGAAGGGAGAAAAAGTATGAAAAAAAGAAGAGTTTTTGCATTACTGCTGGCAGTTACAATGGCAGCAGGGACACTTGCAGGCTGCGGCGGCGGTGATACCTCTACAGGTTCAGACAGTGTGTCGTCCGGAGAAGAGGGCAGCAGCGAGGGCGGAAGTGCAGAGTCAGGAGAAGTGATTGAGCTGACATTCTTCAGCGCAGACGCAAATCAGGATGATCCCTGGACGGATCCTGTGGCTGAGGCAATCACGGAGGCAACAGGAGTAAAATTAAAGACTGACCGTCCTGTAGGAGGTAACGATGAGAGTGAAGCGGTTGCTCTGATGATCGCGGAAGAGAATTATCCGGATATCATCTTTGCCAAGGGTTCCGCAGGTAACCTGATCGATGCAGGCGTTATGATGGATATGACAGAGTTGATCGAGGAGTATGGCCCCAACATCAAGAAGATGTACGGAGACGAGTTTGACAAGCTGAAACAGTCGGCAGACGATCCGGCAATCTATCAGCTGTCTGCCTATGCGGTAGGCGGCGAGAAGTTTAAACACTGCGGTACTGCACAGATGCAGTGGGATGCCCTGAAGGCAAATGACTATAAGCTTCCCGATACGCTGGAAGAATTCGAGCAAATGATCAAAGATTATCTGGCAGAAAGCCCAACCACGGACGACGGACTTGACAGAATTGGTATTACATTGTCCGCTTCTGACTGGCACTGGCTGATCACTGTAGGAAACCCGGCCGGCTTCATTGCGGACGGTGCGCCTGATAACGGACAGTGGATCGTTAATGAGAACAACGAAGGTATTTATAAGTTCCGTTCCGACAAGGAGAGAGAGTATTTCAGATGGATGTGCCGTATGTATAATGAAGGCATTCTTGATCCTGAATTTGCAACACAGACACATGAAGACTATATCGCAAAGCTGGCATCCGGCCGTGTTGTTGCGATCTTCGACTCAGACTGGGATTATCTGGATGCTGAGAAGGTATTGAAGGCAGACGGAAAGCTGGGCGCTACCTATGCAGGAATTCCGCTCACCATGGATAAAGACACCAAATGCGCTTCCCTTATGTATCAGGGTCTGACGACCGGAACCGGCGTCGGCATTACCACATCCTGTAAGGATCCTGTTGCAGCGATCAAATTCCTTGATTTCATGTGCTCTGACGAAGGCCAGGTACTGAATAAATGGGGTATTGAAGGCGTGAATTACTTCTTGGATGACGAGGGACACCGCTATAGAACGGAAGAAGAGATCAAGGCTTCTCAGGAAGATCAGGATTATGCAAAGAATACGGGTGTAGGATTCCACAACTACCCGTTCCCGACCTATGGCGACGGCATTCTGGATCCTTCAGGCAGCACTTATACAACAACCAGCAAACAGGCTGTAATCGATGAATACAATGAAGAGGAAAAAGCGGCATGTGAAGCATGGGGCGTAGAGCTTCTGGTAGATATGTTCCCGCAGGCAGATGAGTTTGAGACACCGGATTACTCTCCTCTTTGGGCATATGCTATGCCGATCGAGTTTACGGAGATCGTTGATAAGCTGGATGAGATTTCCTGGTCCGCACTGATCAAATGTATTACCGGTACAGAGGCTGATTTTGATGCCAACTATGATGAGATGATTTCTGAACTGGAAGCAACTGGAATGAGCGAAGCAGAACAGATGATGACAGATATTATCGCAGAGAAGGTTGCTGTAGTACAATAAAAAAACGAGCATAGCTCGTTTGCGAGATTCACTTTGCGAACTCGAATAATAGGATAAGCGAACAGATGGTGTCAAAAAATGCCGCCTGAGAAAATCTAATCATCTTTGGTGAAGCGCTTGAGGCGATTCCTCGAAATAGCGTTAGAAATAAGAACTGCCGCATGGAGAAATCCATGTGGCAGTTTTTGATTACAGGGATGGTTATTCAGAGGCAAATTTTTGTGGGGGGGGGTATTTTCCAGATTCCGGCTCTAGGCCGTGTCCCTTGCGGAACTCCGCAGGGCTTTCTCCCACATACTTTTTAAATTTCTTATGAAAATAATCGACGTTTTTATAACCAACTTGATCTGCAATTTCGTACACTTTTAACTTGTTCTCCAGTAGAAGCTGTTTGGAGTGTTCGATCCGCCGGTGGTCAACATAGGAATTGAAATTTTCTCCTACGGTCTTGCTGAAAATCTTCCCCAGGTAGGCGCTATTGTATCCGAACAGGGGTGCTATGGTTTCCAGCTTGACATTGTTCCGGAAGTTGTGGTCGATATAGAAGAGAACATCATCCAGAATCGTATCCCTGGAAGGATTTCCGATGGCATTCATGATCATTTCAAACTGCTCCGAGAGAAACTGGATGATCTCATAAAGGTAATTGCGCCGGTTAATGAACTGAATCACGGTGGCATTGCCCATAAAAGGTATCCCGGCGGAGGCGTAATTGCGGTTCATGGTCTCCTTGATCCGCAGGTACAGGTCTGTCAGGAACAGCTTGATCTCGGCAATCTCGCCGGAAACATGGGAAAGCCTGCTCTCCAGTTCGGACAGTGTCTCCACAGTCATCCTGCGGTTATAGGACTGTATGTAGCCGACAAAACGCCCGGCGAAATCAGCCAGACTGTCCTCCGAGAGTGACATGGCGGACTCGTCAGTCTGTGCGGAGCGGATGATGCCGGGAGCGGAAGAGTCCTGCGCGTCAGTCTGTGAAGCAGGAAGGTCCGCTGAGGACACAGGCAGCATTTCATAACCGATTGCATGCTGTTCCTGGGCACAGAAGAAACGACGGTTGAGCAGCTTCAAAGCGTCTTCATAGGAAAGATGAATGTCTTCCAGTGCATACACCGGCCTGCCACAAGTCAGGAATATGGATTCCATAGGGCTTCCCTCCTGCAGCGGATGTTCCTCGTAATGATCGAGAAAATCGGCAAGCTTAGACAGGCCATGGGCGCCTTTTAACAGGACAATATCTTTATTGTCAACTGACAGGTGCTCGAAAATATTGTTTTCCCGATTGATCACTTTGAATAATTCGGCAAAGGTATAGGGAGCTGTTGCCGAATGTGTATGAAAGTCTTCACAAATTACGACCTGATAGACGTCCGCCTGCAGACGAAAGTGTTCGATGTCTTCAGCAGTCAGGGGGGAACCCAGCGTATTGGTTATGAGCTCGCCCAGGATCACACTTTTGGCCATGTCCTTAAGCTCCGCGACATGGCTGGAACGCTGTTTCTCTTCGGCCAGGGCGGCCTTGACTTCATCGATCACGGCATACAGTTCATCTTCATCCAGCGGTTTGGTGAGGTAGAAGCTGACGCCGCCGCGGATGGCTTCCTGGGCATATTTAAAATCGGAATAGCCGCTTAAGATAATGCATTTCCCCTGATAGCCGGCCTCCCTGGCCCGGCGGATCACTTCGGTGCCGTGCATCTTCGGCATTCTCACATCCAGCATTGCAAGGCTGGGCTGCAGGGTCAGGATCTTAGCCAGGGCGTCTTCGCCGTTGGCTGCTTCCCCACACAGGCGAAACCCCAGTGCTTCCCAGTCGGCGATATATTTCAGGCCCTCCCGGATGGAGGCTTCATCATCAGCAATAAACAGAGTTTCCATAACGATATGACCGGCCTTTCTCTGAATCAGACAGAAAAAAAGTTTATATAAGCGAAAATATATAAACGAGATTATGTAAGCAAATTGTATGGGTAAAATTGATCATGTTGTAAATTATAAATATCGTAACATGAAATCGGAGTTCGTGCAAGGAAGAAGTCGGACTGTTATAATAGGGCGGAAGGATAGTGAGGCATAGAAACCGGGAAGGCGGAGGGAGAACGGCCGTCAGGCATCAAAAAAATAAAAGATCAGGGTGGTAATGATTCCACCCTGATTAGGAATACAACTGGAAATGCACGGTGTATATGTATACTTGGTATCTGTATAAGCAGCCTTTTTCGGGTCTGCTAGCACCCTACTTCGTAGTGCGGATGATCGCTACATTCTTGGCTGCCAGAAGCAGGTCGTCGCCCGCCTGATACTCCTTGTCTGTCAGGATATCCGTGCCGGGACGGTTTAAGATGATATCGTGGCTCTGGGTGCCGTGATTCAGGATGAAAAGGAAAGTACCATTCTCATTGGTGCGCTCTGTCACTTCGATATGTTCTCTTGTGTGCATGATCGGCGCAATTCCCGCTTCGGCACACAGATCACCGATCAGCCTGTGATAGAAAGCTTCGCTGGACCGGGTGGCAACATAGTAGGCGTTTCCCTGGCCAAACCGGTTGCGGGTCAATGCAGGCATACCCGCATAGAAGTCGCGGTCGTAGGAACTCAGGGTTTCCGCACCTTCCGTGTGCAGCAGGTCGCAGATCAGGGTGGCAGGGTAGGAGGTGCCTTGATAATTGAATGCGTTGTGTTCGTCTTCCGGCAGCGCGTCTTCTTCTTCCACCCAGATACCGAGTATATCGCGCAGCTTGCCGGGATAACCGCCCATGGTCACCAGGTCATGGTCATCCACGTAACCGCTGAAGAAGGTAGTGACGAAACTGCCGCCTTCCCTGACGAACTGCCGGAGCTTCTCGTCGAAGCCCGGTTTTACCATATACAGAAGCGGGGCCACCACAAGCGAGTAAGAGGAGAGATCATCCTCCACACTGATAAGGTCCACGGAGATATTCAGATTGCTGAACGCCTTGTAGTACTGGAAGATTTCGTCGCAATACTGCAGCCTGACACTGGGGCCTGCAGAATAAGCGGTAGCCCACCAGTTATCCCAGTCGAAGACGATGGCGGCCTTCGAATTGGTCCTTGCGCCCAGCGTCAGGGAGCCGATCTTTTCCAGCTCTGCACCCAGAGCCGCCACTTCGCGGAACACGCGGGTATTCTCATGGCCTGCGTGGTCAATCACGGCGCCGTGATATTTCTCGCAGGCTCCGATGCTCCTTTTCATCTGGAAAAACATAACCGTATCCGCACCGTGGGCTATCGCCTGATAACTCCACAGACGCATGACGCCCGGACGCTTTAAGGCATTATAGGGATGCCAGTTGGACACGCTGGGTGTCTGCTCCATCAGTGCGAAAGGCTTCCCCTGCTTGAGTCCGCGCATCAGGTCATGGCGCATAGCCGCTTCTTCCATGCGTGCGTCGTAGGTAGGATAGTTGTCCCAGGAGATGAAGTCCATGTACTTCGCCCACATCTGATAATCCAGCGGCTGATAGGTGCCCATCAGATTGGTGGTGATCGGAATGTCGGGAGTGACGGCGTGGATTGCGTCATACTCCAGACGGAAAGCGTTCAGGATGCTCTCCGAGTTAAAGCGCTTATAGTCCAGAGTGATCCCCTGGAAGTTGGTTTTGTCATTCTGTCCGAAATGCTCCGAGAGCATGTTGGGAACCACGATATCCTCGAAATCGTAGAAAGTATGTCCCCAGAAAGCGGTATCCCAGGCTTCGTTGACGGCCTCGATCGTCTGGTACTTGTTTTTCAGCCACTTTCGGAATGCCCGTTCGCAGTTTTCACAGTAGCATTCTCCGCCGTATTCATTGGAGATGTGCCAGGCGACAATATTATCGTAGGCTTTGTACCGCTCGGCCAGTCTGGCAGCCAGGGCCGGAGCGTATTTGCGATAAGTCGGGCTGTTAGGGCAGGAGTTGTGGCGGCTGCCGAATTTACGCTTCAGGCCGTATTCATCGGTCCGGAGAATATCGGGATATTTGCGGGCCATCCAGGCGGGATGGGCGCCGGTGGAGGTGGCAAGGCAGATCTTCATGC
>CAYXKS010000028.1:0-4607 GCA_964465725.1 uncultured Bacteroides sp.
TTAGGGTAATTAAGTTGAGTCATACTAGCAAATACGAACCACAGCTTTCACAATATCCGCCTTGTTATTTACACTGCTGTCCATCGCATTCTGTATATCATCCAGATCAAAGATGTTCGTAACGATACCCTTCAGATTTACTTTGCCTGCTGCAACGGCATCAATCGCCATCGGATAGATGTGGCGATAACGGAATATTGTCTTGAAAGTCAACTCTTTATCCAGTGCAAGACTCATAGGCAGCGTCATCTCACCACTCTTGCTGTAACCAACGAGCACGATCGTTGCTCCCTTCTTGGTCATATGCATGGTCTGAACAGTAGTGATCTGGGTTCCTGCAGTTTCGATTGCCAGATCGCAGCCTCTTCCTTCCGTCAGCTTCATGACCTCTTCCACCGCATCTGCCTTACTTCCGTTGATTACGCCGTCTGCACCCAGCTCCAACGCTTTCTGAAGACGTTTCTCCATAACATCCACCGAATATACCTTGGAGACGCCCATCGCTTTCAGAGCCATCATCGTCACCAGACCGATGCAGCCTGCTCCCATAACCACTGCAGTCTGTCCTGCTCTCGCGCCACCCTGCATAGCTGCATGGAATCCTACTGCCAGAGGCTCAATCAGAGCGCCTTCCATGGTGCTCACATTATCCGGCAGCTTGAAGCACAAATCTGCCTCATGCGCCACATATTCCTGGAATACACCGTCCACCGGAGGCGTTGCAAAGAATACCACATCCGGGCAGAGATTGTAACGTCCTGTCTTACAGAACTCGCAATGGCCACAAGTCTTACCGGGTTCCAGAGCAACCCTGTCGCCTACCTTCAGATGTGTAACATTCTTACCCACCTCAACAACCGTACCTCCGGGCTCATGCCCGAGTACAAAAGGCGGTTTCACCACGAAATCACCAATCGCACCGGACTCATAATAATGCAGATCACTGCCGCAGATACCTACATACTCCAGCTTAACCAGCACCTCATCATCCTTCGCTTTCGGGATATCTCTCTCCTCAAATGCCATCTTGCCGATCCCGGTCATCACCGCAACTTTCATTTTTCCTTCCATAGCTGTCCTCTCCTTTTCTTTTCCTTACTTCAGGTCCTTTACACTGTCAATGGTCTTTCTTTTCATGCTTGCACCTCCATGTCTGGCCTGACACAAATACACATGAAAAGTACGGTGCAAGTATAAGCGCATACTTGCACACATGCAGACGCTCTGCATAGGCTGCATGGCGCGTGTACGCTCAGCGCTGTAAATACACAGAGCTGTTGCCATAGGCTTTCTTTTCACACTTTATTAAATAGTTTTATTATGTTTCTAATTTTATATTTCCTGCGCTTTATTGTCAATGATAATTTTGCCAACTGATACACTTCTATGAATTCACCTAAATCCACGCATTTTTTCTGGTAAAAATACACAAAACACCGGCCCAGGCTCAATCATATCATCTACAGTTAACGACATTGAAAATTTCGTTTACTATAATTCCCAGAGAACTGGCAAAAGCCGCCGCTGAACCGGCGGCGTCATCCAGGCGCTCAGATCTGTCTTACAAAATCTTCTATCAACTGCATTGCCGCTCCAAGAGCCGCCGCTTCTATTTTATAATAACAGCCTCTCACATAAGAATCCTTCTCGCCGAACGTATTCCTCTCAGCCACCTTCTTCCAGATGTCCCCAATATAGGCGTCCGCGTAGCTCCCCACATATCCTCCCAGCACCACATCGCAGTCCAGTACCATGTGGACATTGTTCACTGCCATGGCAAGATACGTAGTGTATGTATCCCATATTTTCCGGATTCTCTCATCTCCCTGTTCAAGCAGCGCAAAGAACTTATTCAGCTTCCCATCCGTCGCATCTGACAATGTTCCCGCAGAACAATACGCGTCCAGGCACCCCCGCTTCCCACAATAACAGAGTTCCCCGTCCGCAGCCACCGTCATATGTCCCACCTCGCCGCACCGGAAATTTTTCCCCTGAACCAGCTCACTTCTGCTGAATATTGCCCCTCCAACCGTATTGCTCAGTGAAAAATAAAAGAACCGGTCCATTTCCTCCGCCCGGATACTCTCGGCATAAGCACCTGCATTCGCATCATTCAGGAAAAAACAGGGATACAAAAAATAACGACTGATACTCTCAAAAGGAACCGATTTCATTCCAAGGATGTGGGAATATGTTATCATCCCCTTGTCCAGATTCACGATTCCCGGAAACGATATACCAATTCCCAGGATTTTATTCCGGTCAGCACCGCTTTCGTCCAGAAATTTCTCCAGCTTTTCATTCACTTTGTGATAATATTCCTCTTCCGCACCGTACGGATGATAGATTCTCTCATACTTCAGGATTTCTCCCCTGATATTCGTGAGCACCAGACTGATATGATTCTTCGTGATATCCAATCCTACTGCCAGCCTTACATTGACCGCTGCGGTCAGAGCCTTGGCCCTTCTGCCTCCCGTTGACTGCAGCTCTCCCTTCTCCTCGACCAGGCCCTTCTCTATGAGTTCTTTCGTGATCTGCGTCACCGTAGGCAGACTGATTTTCATGCCGTAAGAAATATCCGGGTTTGATACGGTCCCATTCTTGCAGATATAGCGAAAAACCTCGTTTCTGTTCTTCTTTTTCACTTCTATATTGGTAATTTTTCTCTTATCCATCCCGCCGCTCCATACTTAATTAAAGTGTTTTTTAAAGTATAGCATCCGGTTCGGGAATAGACAACTGTTTTAGTATATTTTACGTCAGACTTTTAAGATAACGTTTCAGCAGAAAAGCACAGAAATAAGGGAATGTATATATCCGGTCATCATATCCTATATTTCCACCTGTGAATTTAATTCCATAACGGATGTCTTCATATTTTTCATCCCGGATCAACGTTCTCAGCGACTTTGCCCTGCCATTTGTCGCTTTCACTTCTATTGGAATCAAATCCTCTGCCGTCCGGACAAAAAAATCCTCCTCAAGAGTTGAGTCATCACGCTTATAATAATATAATCCGAATCCTTCTTTCACGAACGCTTCGCCAACGATGTTCTCATACAGCGCTCCTTTATAGACACCCAAATTTCTGTTTGCTCGCAAATCATCCTGTGCCTCTTCGTCCAGCATAGCAACGAGAAGTCCACTGTCCGCAAAATAAATTTTATACTTGGTCTCATCAAAATTCCCCTTCAGCGGAAGTTCCGGAAAGCTCATACAATAGCAGATATTTACAATACCTGTATCCGCCAGACATTCAATACATCCCCTGTAATCTTTAAACCTTGCGCCGGATGCCACCTTAGAGATTTGAAATTTCTTATTGTCTTTTGCAAGCTGTACCGGAATTTGCCGAAAAACATTAAGGATTCTTGCCTGGTCCATCCCCGTTGCATACTTGCGCACATCTTCTTCATAATCGGCTAAAAGTTGTCTCTGAGCTGCCAGAGAACCTTCAAAACTGTCTTTGATAATATACTCTCTGACTACTGCGGGCATGCCACCCAAAATACAATAATCCAGAAACAAGCCACTGTAAACGGACAATTCCAGGTTACTGAAAGCCCTCTGAGCTTTCATATGCAGCAGCAAATCTTCTGCAACCGACTCCTCATATCCTTTTGCCCACAAAAACTCCTCAAAATCCAACGAATACATTGCATAATCAGTTTTGTATCCCACACTGTTACTCTCTATTCGCCCATAATGAATTCCCAGCATGGAACCACTGCATATGACATCAAACCTGCCATCCTGCGCAAAAAATTTAAGTGCCGTGGCAATCTCCGGGAATTCCTGTAATTCATCGAAAAAGATCAGTGTATCACCTTCTGTAAATTGCTTCGACGGATCTATACGTGAGATATTTCTGATCAGATCAGCCGTTTTGTACCCCTCTGATGTAATCATCTTATATTTCGGCTCTTCCACAAAATTAATTTCAACCACGTGCTTATAATATTTCTTCCCAAATTGCCTGACCGATTCCGTCTTTCCAACCTGCCTTGGCCCTTTGATGACAAGCGGCTTCCTTCGTGGATCACTCTTCCATTCTTGTAGAAATATATCTATTTTACGTCTTAGATATAACATGAAAATTCTCCTCTTTTCATTTACAAATTCATATACAATAGTATGGCAATTCATCCTCCTTTGCCATTACACAAATATAGTATATTCTCGTTTTTTAAAAAAAACAACAAATCTACAAAAAATGAGGGAATTCAAATGATATGTTCACAAAAAAATGAGGGAATCAGTTTAATTTATTCACAAAAAATGAGGGAATGAATCCAATATATTTACTAAACAAGAGGAAATCACAAAGGATTCTCCATAAAAATAAAAAAACAGAGGCCGTCTGCGTGATTCGCCTGCCCTGCTGCGAGGACCTGAATAAGAGGACTAACTTCCCATTATCATAAACAGACAGCAGTCATCGTCCCGTACTCTCCCGGAACAATGCCTGCTGCCCATTCTTATATCCGTATCCCCTTATGCCTTACATCTTATCCATGCATTCTCTGCATTTTATCGCTGCGCTTTGCCTCTGCACTTTATCCATGCATTTTATCACTGCGCTTTACCTCTGCACTTTATCCATG
>CAYXKS010000028.1:4707-17107 GCA_964465725.1 uncultured Bacteroides sp.
CTGCACTTTATCCATGCATTTTATCACTGCGCTTTACCTCTGCACTTTATCCATGCATTTTATCGCTGCACTGTACTTCTTCACTTTATCCATGCATTTTATCGCCGCGCTTTACCTCTGCACTTTATCCATGTGCCTTATCTCTGTACTCTCGCACCCGCGCCGCCCATGATCGCTTCTACTTCCTTCTTGCTTGCCATCGTGGTATCACCCGGCGTCGTCATCGCCAGCGCACCATGCGCCGCACCGTAGTTGACTGCTGTCTCGGCGTCGCCCGTGCTCATCAGGCCATAGATCAGGCCGGATGCGAAGGAATCGCCGCCGCCTACACGGTCCATGATCTCCAGTCCTTTATAATCCTTGGCCTTGTAGATCTCACCGTCCGCCCAGCAGATTGCGCTCCAGTCATTCACAGTAGCCGTCTTCACTTCACGGAGAGTCGTGGCAACCACCTTGAAATTCGGATACACTTCCGCCGCATGGTTAATCATCTTCTTATAACCATCCAGGTTCAGCTCTTTCAGATTCGCGTCATTGCCCTCTATCTCGAATCCGAGGCATGCCGTAAAGTCTTCTTCATTTCCAATCATAACATCCACATACTTCGCGATTTCCTTGTTTACTTCCTGTGCTTTCTCCAGGCCGCCGATCGCACTCCACATGGACGGTCTGTAATTCAGGTCGTAAGAGATCACCGTTCCGTACTTCTTTGCCGTCTTGATCGCGGCAAGCACAGTCTCACAGGACTGCTCGGAGAGAGCCGCATAGATTCCGCCTGTATGCAGCCAGCGCACTCCTAATTCTCCGAAAATATGTTCAAAATCAAAATCTTCCGGCGTCGCCTTGGAAATCGCCGTATTGGCACGGTCTGAACATCCTACCGCTCCGCGGATACCAAAACCACGCTCTGTAAAATTCAGTCCGTTTCTGCATGTCCTGCCGATTCCGTCCGTTTTCATCCATTTGATCAACGAAGTATCCACGCCGCCCTGAAGAATAAAATCTTCCATCAGCATACCTACTTCATTATTTGCAAAAGCAGTGATAACACCCGTTTTTAATCCAAAGCATCTGCGAAGTCCCCTGACAACATTGTACTCTCCGCCGCCTTCCCATGCCCGAAAGCTTCTCGCTGTCCTGATTCTTCCCTCACCCGGGTCCAGACGCAGCATAACCTCACCCAATGATACCGCATCATATCTGCACTCTTTTTCAGGTCTTAAATTCAGTTCCATATTTTATCTCCTTTTTTCCATCATCAGCTCGTTATTGGAAGAATCGCCCTTCTACGCGATTCTTCCACAATGAAATATAGTAAACGAAATTTCCAATATCGTTAACTATCGATTTACTTAAGTAATCTTCCTTACGCCCGGATTGATGCGGCCAATTCGACAGCTTCTTTCGTCAATTCCCTGATCTTGTCAAACTCACCGTTTTTAATCATATCGCCCTTCACCATCCAGCTTCCACCGCAGCAAATGATCTTGTTGAAGGACAGATAATCTTTCAGGTTCTTCGCGCTGATTCCGCCTGTGGGCATGAATTTGATCATCGTATACGGCGCAGCCATCGCCTTGATCATCGCAACACCGCCAGCCTGCTCTGCCGGGAAAAACTTAACCACCTTCATGCCGCGCTTCACTGCCTGCGCCACCTCGGAAGGTGTGATACATCCCGGGAATACCGGAATCTCCTTCTCCAGACAGTAATCAACGATCTCCGGATCAAATCCCGGGCTCACGATAAACTTCGCCCCCGCTGCCACTGCGCGGTCCACCTGCTCTATGGTCAACACAGTGCCTGCTCCTACCAACATTTCCGGATACTTCTCGCTCATCTGGCGAATGGATTCCTCCGCCGCCGCTGTACGGAATGTCACCTCAGCACAGGGCAGCCCGCCCTCCGTCAAAGCCTCCGCAAGTGGAAGAGCGTCCTTCGCATCCTCCAGCACGACTACCGGTACCACTCCATATTCATAAAATTGCTCCTCAATTGTCTTCATGCTTCATTCTCCTTTACAACATATTCACGTTCAATATTATTTAGCTAAGCCAGTACACAATGGCATGCGCGTCCGCCCGGCTCATCCATTAGTACTCTAAATATGCCCCCTTCATCGGGCTTGCCGCATGCTCACTGAACAGCCTCAGAACCCCTGTCTTATACTTGGGTTCACGCGGTTTCCAGTTCTTCCTCCGCTCTTCCAGAACAGCTGCTATTTCTTCCATAGTCTTGCGTTCTCCGGCAATTCCTATGATATTCAGCTTTCTCTCCTCCACGTCAATCTCTATGATGTCTCCTTCTTCTACAAGGGCAATCGGGCCGCCGTCAACAGCTTCCGGGCTGCAATGTCCGATTACCGGCCCTGTAGATGCTCCCGAAAAACGACCATCTGTAATCAGCGCAATGCTTCTTCCCAATTCCTTATCACTGCTGATTGCCTCGGAAGTATAGAACATCTCCGGCATTCCGCTTCCCTTCGGGCCTTCATAGCGAATAAATACCGCGTCACCTTTCTCCACCTTGTGTTTCAGGACAGCATCCAGGCATTCTTCCTCACTGTCAAAAGGTCTCGCCCGCAGAACCGCCTTGAACATCTCCTTCGGACAAGCCGTGTGCTTGATCACTGCTCCTTCAGGCGCCAGATTTCCTCTCAGAATCGCAATGCTGCCGTCCGTTCCGATCGCGTTTTCATAAGGACGGATAATATCCTCCTTCTTCAAAGATACATTGTACCGCTTGTTGAAATCCTGCAGCCATTTATCACATCTCTCATAGAACCCGTTATTCTTCAATTCATCCAGATTCTCTCCCAGCGTCTTGCCTGTCACGGTCATGACATCCAGATGAAGATGCTGCTTGATTTCCTCCATGATCGCCGGAACGCCGCCCGCATAGTAGAAACATTCTGCTGGCCAGCGTCCTGCAGGACGTACATCCAGAAGATATCTGGCATTTCTGTGCAGTCTGTCAAAAGTATCACCTGTAATTTCAAGGCCAAACTCATGCGCAATCGCCGGAATATGCAGCAGACAGTTGGTGCTTCCTGAGACAGCCGCATGTACGAGGATCGCATTCTCGAAGCTGTCCATCGTCACAATATCGCTGGGTTTCATATTCGGCATAGTCGCAAGCTTCACCGCCTGTACACCCGCCTGTCTGGCAAAATCCAACAAGTCCGGGCTTGTGGCAGGCATCAATGCGCTGCCCGGAAGTGCAAGTCCCAGCGCCTCCGCCATGATCTGCATTGTAGAAGCCGTACCGATAAAGGAACATGCGCCGCAGCTTGGACAGGCGTTGCATTTCGCCCAGTTCAACTTCTCCTCATCAATCTCGCCGCGCTGATACTTCGCACTGTACATGCCAAGCTGTTCCAGCGTAAGCATCTCCGGCCCGGCATTCATCGTACCGCCCGGCACTACAACGGAGGGGACATCCGCTCTCGCCAATCCCATCAGATTACCCGGCATTCCCTTGTCACAGCTTGCAAGATATACGCCTGCATCAAAAGGTGTCGCGCCCGCATGGATCTCTATCATATTCGCTATCATTTCACGGCTCGCCAGACTGTAATTGATTCCGTCCGTGCCCTGGCTCTCTCCGTCGCAGATATCTGTGCAATAATAACGCGCACCATATCCTCCGGCTTCCTCGACTCCTTTTCGCACCTCTTCCACCAAAATATTCAAATGTCCGCTTCCCGGATGGCTGTCTCCATAGGTGCTCTCGATCATCACCTGCGGTTTCGCCAGATCTTCTGGTGTCCATCCCGTACCGATGCGCAGCGGATCCAACTCCGGCGCCAGTTTACGCATTTCCTGACTCTTTAATTCCATAATCCTGCTTCTCCTTTCCTTGATCTTATTCTTATTATTCTCACCCTGTCTCCCATGATTAATGATTAAGCAAAATCTCAAAATCCAAAGACAAGCAAGCCTGTCTGGGAGAATGCCCTGCTTTTGGGCATTCTCCGAAACATTTAGTAACTCTTAGGCGGCGTTCTTTGGCGCCTTAGAGTTTCTTAATGTTTTATGCAAAGAACGAAATAATAAGCGCTACCACAAATCCGGTTCCACCCACAAGTGTCTCCATGATCGTCCATGTCTTCAAAGTCGTCTTTTCATCCATGCCTACTAGCGACTTCACCAGCCAGAAGCCGGAGTCATTGAAGTGTGAACATACCGTTGCACCACCTGCAACCGCCGCTGTCGTACATGCCAGATACAGAGGGGACAGATCTGCGATACCGGGCATTGCCGCAATAATACCTGCTGCCATCGTCATAGCCACCGTCGCGGAACCGACACAGATTCTGACTAAAGCCGCAACAACAAACGCTACCACAACGATTGGAAGATTTGCCGAAGATACCGCATTACCGATCAAATCGCCCAGACCGGAGTACTGAAGCATATACCGGAGAACGCCGCCGCATGCCGTTACCAGAAGAATCAGGCCTGTAGGCTCAAGTGACTTTGTCATAATTTTTTCCAGTTCTTCCATGTTATATCCATGTTTTAATCCGAGAACCAGCATTGCTACAATCGTTGCAATCAACAGCGCCACGAATGGCTCACCCAGGAATCCGAAAATCGGTGCCAGACCGCTCAATGCTGGAACAACACCCGTTATAGAATCGAGAATAATCAGCACCAGTGGAATCAGGATAATGCCTACAATCGTCCAGAACTTCGGAAGCTTGGATTCGTCGAAATCTGCCTGGTTCGCCACATGGTCAGGAACCGGAACCATGAATTTGTTACCACAGATAGACCCCCACACAGGACCTGCCACCACCATGGCAAAGATACCACACAGTATACCGACCATAATTACCCAGCCAAGTTCTACATTCAACATCGTTGCAACCAGAACCGGCCCCGGTGTCGGGGGAATGAATGCATGGCCGACTGCAAGACCTGCAAGCAGCGGAATCGCATAGAACAGAGAGGAACGTTTCGTTCTCTTTGCCAGGGAGAATGCAAGAGGAATCAGGATAATCAAGCCTGCATCGAAGAACACCGGCATTGCAATAACCAAACCTGTAATTCCCAGCGCCCACGCCGCCTTTTTGTCACCGAACCATTTTACCATACTGACTGCCAGAGTCTGAGCACCTCCGGAAGCTTCCAGGATGGCTCCGAACATGGAGCCAAGGCCTACCAGAAGCGCTATTCCCTTTAACGTGTTTCCAATACCATCATTTACCGCCGTAACAATGTCATCGAAAGGCATACCTGCCCCAAGACCGATCACAATCGCACCCACAAGAATGGAAACCATCGCCTGTACCTTAAATTTAATAATCAATACAAGCAATACGATAAGACCTACAATTGCCGCTATTACCAACCTTGTTGGATTCAGTGCCATTTCACCTGCCATAATACAAAACCCCTCCTTAAATTAAATTTTTTTACCTTTTCTACCCTTAACATCTGACGTCTTATGTTATTGTAATTAAATTATATAATTCCACACCATTTTGTTCAACACATCTGATGTATTTATTTTCCTTTCTATCTATTGCACAAAAAAAGATGAAATACCCACTTGGTTTTTCATCCTTTTTTGTATAATATTACCATTAAATTTCTCAGGTCGTTTGTCGAGATATCAAAGTCATCTGATGACTTCTATCTTTCACTGTTAATCATTGCCATTGAACCAGGAAAATTTTGCCAGTATACAGCACCTGATATTGTGTAGTTGTTCTGAGGGCCGCCCCAACGCCGGCATTCAGCGAGGTAAAAATCTGTTTCCCGTCTCTCCGCTCTCTATAATCTTCATAATCGTCTGCCTGTTATAAGTCAGATGCATCATCATGGCACACTTGGCCCCCACCGAATCCCTCTTAAGGATAGAATCCGTAATCGCCCGGTGGGTCTCCAAAGTCTCGTCCTTCAGCATATGATGCGTAAGGTTTGCAAAAGTGTATACCGCCGTGTTGATAACCGGAATCAGAGTTTCGACGACTTGGTTCTTGCTGCATCCGGCAATACAGGTATGAAACTCTATATCCTTGCTGATGTGGTTCCTACCACTCCGATATAGCTGTTCCGTCTCATCGCACAGCCGTTTCAGAATCTTCAACTCTTCCTCCGAGGCATTCCTGCAGGCCAGGGCCGCAATCTCCGGCTCGATCATCAGGCGCACTTCAAACAGGTCGAGAGCCAGCTTATACTTATCCTCTATCCTGCCAAGTCCCAGCGGATCAGTATCGATCGAATTGGTGTTGATCACATAGGTTCCTGAACCTCTCCTGACTTCCAGGATTCCTCTGGATACCAGCCCCTTTACCGCCTCTCTGATCGTACTCCTACCGACGCCAAACCGCTCGGCAAGCTCGAATTCATTCGGAATCTTCTGTCCTGGCTCCACCGGCTCCTGCAAGATGTATTTCATCAATTCATCTTCGATCCGTGCCCCGAGAGGTTTTTTGCTCATTTTATCCTGACTGTAAATCATAAATCCATAAATCTCCTTCTGCTGTGCGCTTCCAGGTGTAGAGAACTGTTCCTACAACGATTCATCCCTTCACTATGAACCTGTTCCCTGTTACTTGTTCCTAACTCTCCAGATACGCGCCTCATATCCCGCCAGCGTCCTCGCTGTTCCCGCAGTATTCCCATGCTCCTTTTTTCCTAACTTCGGCGAATCCATATTTACCATTCCTGCTTCGCTTAGTCTTATCGCGCTCCTAATCTTTTCCGAACCCACATTTGCTCTGTTTACTCCGCTTAGCCCTATCGCATCTCCCGACTTCTCTGAATTCGCATTCACCCTGCTTGCTCCGCTCTTATTTACCGTATCGTACACAAGCTCTTTTCGCCCTCTAACCTGATACGCCCTGCACGGCTTCGCACCCAAGTTGCAATCCACCACATAAATCCGGTCTCCCAGCTTTCTGGCATATACGAAGCGGTCCTTCTGTCTGTTCAGCACCCGGAATGCCCCGTAGACGAAAGCCTTCTCCTGATGCCGCAGATGCAGCAGTCTTTTGTATGCCTGATACACCTCGCGTTTCGGTTTCTGATACAGCCCCTCATGACAGGGCGGACGCTTCTTATTCCATGGCAGAAGCACTCTCGCATGTTCCCTCGTACCCGCGAGAATCGTGGCAAACACCCGCTCCTCCGGTTCCTTTCTGATGTGCTCGGCATAATATCCTTTCGCCTCCACATCCGTAATCTGCTCCATAGACGTGAAATCGTAATTACCCAGCCCCATCTCGTCCCCCTGGAAGATAAACGGCGTTCCCTTAAGCGTTAGCTGCATCACCGCCAGAAGCTTTGCCAGCGCGGTATGGTTGGATGCGTCCTTCGTGATCTTGCTGATCATCCGCGGATTGTCATGATTATTATAGAAAAGCGACATCCAGCAGTTGTTGCCATAGTGCTCCATCCAGTCTATCATGTAATCCCTGAAATAATTCAAATCGTATTCGTAATCCTCGAACCGTACATGTCCCAGCGTCTCCAGGTGATCGAAGGAAAAGACCATATCCAGCTCTTTACGCTCCTCCCCGGTCACAAGCTGGCACATCTTCATACCCAAACCAGGCGTCTCTCCCACAGAAAACGCTCCGTGAGGCTCGAATGCCTTCTCCCGGATCTCCCGCAGATACTTGTGCAGATTCGGTCCATAATAATAGTGCTCGATCCCCGGATATCCCATCAGCTCTCCGATTGTCTCGTTACCCTGTGGAAGCCCTTCTTTCTTGGAGATATAATTGATCACATCCATGCGGAATCCGTCCACGCCTCTGTCCAGCCACCGGTTGACCATGGCGATCACATCCTCCCGCACCTTCGGATGATCCCAGTTTAAATCCATCTGTTTTTGAGAAAAAAGGTGCAGCGCCCAGCTGTCGCTGTCCTTCTCATATTTCCATGCCGACCCTGAGAAAAAGGAGCCCCAGTTGTTCGGCGGCGTATGGCTGCCGTCGTCCTTTCGGAAAAAATAGTATTCCCGATAGGGCGAATCGGGCTTCTGCGCCTCCTGATACCATCTGTGTTCATCTGAGGTGTGATTCACCACCAGGTCCATAATCAGCCTCATGCCCCGCCTGTGCACCTCGGACAACAGTCTCTCGAAATCCTCCATGCTGCCGAACTCTTCCATGATCTTATCATAGTCCCTGATATCATATCCGTTATCGTCATTGGGAGAGTCATAGATCGGAGACAGCCACAGAGCATCCACCCCCAGCTTCTTCAGATAATCCAGTTTGCTGATAATTCCCGGCAAATCACCGATCCCATCCCCATTGCTGTCACAGAAACTGCGCGGGTAGATCTGATAGAATACCGCCTCCTTCCACCATTTAGGCGTAATCCTACCTCTGGAAGCGTGCGGCTCATCCTTCTCACTGTCGATCAGTTCCAGCAGAGCATCGAAAAAGTCCGGTCCAAACTTCCCTCCGGCCAGCTTCGACCCTGCAAGATTAGCAACCGTCCGCAGTTTTAAATTAGATATCACCCGGTTGGTAATTACTTTCTCCGGCAGACCAAGCTGCAGAAGCACTCTCGCAAGCGCATCATGTCCAACCGGATTCTGGTATAGCTCTCCTATACTGCTGTCATACGTCAGCCAATGTTCCCTTTTTTCCATATTGACCTCCATTCTGGCGGCATAAACTCCTTTACTTCTGCAATTCCGCACATATTCTGTCATACTCTTCCTCATCCAGCTTATACTTCTTCTTATACAGGAAATAGGAAATCAACATCAACGCACACGGCAGCACCGTCATCGTAACCAACAGCCCCATGCTCTGCCCGGCCAAAACGCCGGAATACTTCCCACCCGTTGTGCCAAAAATTACACCTGATATTTCTTCCAGTTTCTGTTCTTCTGAAATCAGTCCCTGCGCACACTGCTGCTCTAGATCAGATATCGAGTTGGTGTAATCTGTCACCCCGAAAATCAGGTAAGTGGCCGAGGTGAGCGCCACAATAAGCGCGGAACTCATTTTGGTGATAAACGGCCGCAGCGAAGTGATAATCCCCTCATCTCTAGTACCGAACTTATACTCATTATACTCCACCGTATTCATAATGGAAATCATCATAATCAGATAGAAACAATATTGCCCGAAATTAGATAACATATATCCGACCACCAGCAATCCGAATTTTACCATATCCGCCTCCGGAACTGCCAGAGATATGAGCATCAGCGCGTAGCCTGCAACAGACGTCCCTGCCATAATCCCCATCAGCTTCTTCCTGTGCAGCCGTCTGGAAATCGCAGGATAAAGAACCATCAGGACCGCCGTCGCCGACATCCCCACGGTAGTGAACAGCGAATATAGCCCACCGTCGTATCCAAAGGTGAAGTAGATATAAGTTGATCCAATTCCTCCAATCACCAGGCCGTTCCCAACCTGCTGGATCAGAAAAATCACTGCGATCCATACCAGCTGGTCATTCCGTGCGATCGTCCGGAAGACCTGCATCAGGGAAAACCTTTCCTTTGGCTTTCCGGGCAAAACACTCTCCCGGTGTTCCTGTACCCCGAACAATGTAAACATAATAAACAGCGGTGACAAAATTCCGATCACTAATGCGATTCTCCCATAAGCCACGGCGGTGCTGCCTCCGATCGCCCCGGAACCCGTGGAAAACATAGGAATCAGTATTGAGGCCAGCGTACCGCCAATGCCTGCAAAAAGCGTCGCCCTGGAAGTAAACTGGTTCCTGACATCCGCATTGGAACCGAGCGCCGGAATCATCCCCCAATAAGATATATCGCTCATCGTATAGGTAATGCTGAACGCAAAATACATCAGGGCGAAAAACCACACAAAACTCCATCCCTGCAGCCTGACATTGAACAGCAAATAGATTACGACCGACGTAGACAGTCCCCCTGCCAAAAGCCACGGTTTGAACTTTCCGAACTTAGAGCGTGTCCTCTCGATAATATTTCCCATAATCGGGTCATTCAGCGCATCAAATACCCTGGCCGCAATCATGATTCCCGTGATCGCCGCCACCTGTGCCGCGTTAAGCGAGTGCGTAAACAGTACGAAAGTCAGCAGATAACTGTTAATCAGACTGTACACCGCATCCCGTCCCACTGTTCCCAGCGGAAAATAAAGCAGATTCTTTTTTGTTCTTTTTTCAGTTTCCATTTTTACCCCCTGTAATTTCGTGACAATTCAAATCCTGAATTTTCTCTGCCCGCGCCTTCCCGGAACAGATGTTCTGAATACCTTATGACTTCTTTATAATATCTTTTCCATAAAATACATTCTCGACCCGAAATCCTGATACACCCTGGTATCACTGCCAAATCCCACAGACCCGAACGCCTGCTTCAGCTTCACGCCGTGATACATCAGCTCATCTCCATACACAAGACAATCCTCTTCTTCCCCCTCCAGCTTCACCAGTTTCGCTGCGATTGTCTCCACCAGCGAATCCTGCCTGATATGTATCGGAGCAATCATATTCACAAGCCCGCCGAAGTCCTTCAAATTATACTTCAGTCTCCTGTTATGGAAATGATAACACGCTTCCTCCTCCAACCCTTTTGCCCTGTAATACGCAAAAGAATCGTTGGGCACCACCAGCTTCTGCAGTAACATCCCCACTGCCCGCTCCCGGTCAGGCGACACACAGGTCCATTCCATCGTATTCTGCATCCCGATTCCGATCGCCGTATGGTATCCTCCCCCGCCATCGCCCGCAAAACTTCTTCCCCGATAGAAATCTCCGAACTGCAGGACCTCCCTCCACTGCTTGTACAGGGCGATCTGCTCCTTCACTTCTGCGAGCTGTTCCCTGCCCATATCACAGAAATTGCACTCATAGCCAAAAACACCGAACGCCGCCACATGGAACCTTGTCTCAGGCGGCGTACTGCGCAGCGTCTGATGATTCGGGCAGGCGGAAACATGGGCACTGACCGTGGACATCGGATAACCGTAGCTATAGCCGTTCTGAATCTCCGCCCTGCACAGGGCATCCGTGTCATCACTTGCCCAGATCTGCGGGAAATAACACAGAATTCCCAAATCAAAACGATTGCCTCCCGAACTGCACCCTTCAAACAAAATCTCCGGGAAACGTTCCGTCAGCTCCTTCATACAGCGATACAGCCCGCACACATAACGATGAAATACTTCTCCCTGCTCTTCCGGTTTCAGACTCCTGGAATAAACATCAGAAAAGATACGGTTCATATCCCATTTCACATAAGAGATATCCGCGGCGGAAAACACCTTGCTCATTTCCTCAATAATATAACCCTGCACCTCACGGTTTGACAGGTCAAGGACTCTCTGGCTGCGCCCTTCCGAGTGCGGTCTGTCCGGAATATCCATGGCCCACTCAGGGTGTGCCCTGTATAAGCGGCTCTCCACATTCACCATCTCCGGCTCCACCCAGATACCGAAATCAAGTCCCAACGCTTTTATCTTATCACAAATCCCCTTTAGTCCGCCGGGCAGTTTCTTCTTGTTGACGTCCCAGTCCCCCAGAGAGCGGCTGTCATCCGTCCGCTCCCCAAACCAGCCGTCATCCATCACGAAAAGCTCGATTCCCGCCTCTTTGCCCGCCCTGGCAAGGCGCAGAAGCTTCCGCTCGTCTATATCGAAATAAGCCGCCTCCCAGCTGTTCAGCAGCACAGGCCTGCTTTTCTTCTTCCAGACACCCCTCACGATATGCTCTCTCACAAATCTGTGCATATGCTGGCTCAGGCCGTTGAAGCCCTCGTGGGAAAAGGACATCACTGCCTCCGGCGCCTCGAAGTCCCCTCCCGGTTCCAGTTTCCAGGAAAAAGACTGCGGATTGATTCCCACAATAAGCCGCGTCTTCCCAAAGCCGCTGATCTCCACGGCCTCATAATGATTTCCGCTGTAGATCAGATTAAATCCAAAGCATTCCCCTGCGTCCTCCGTGGTATGCTCCCTGGAAAGCATCACGAAGGGATTCGCCCTGTTGGATGAGATTCCCGCGTAGGACGCATTCACATGTCTGCCCGCCCTCATCGGAAGATTCGTACGTTTCATCTCCCTCGCCCACTCCCCTGTAAAAGTGTTAAGTACATAATCCGAAGTAAAGAAATCCACCTGCAGGCTCATAAGCCGCCTCAATGTCACAGATTCCGGGCTTTCGTTGACCAGCCTTGCGCTCCGCGTGATCACGTCACATTCCGGATAGACATAGTAGTGCAGTTCCAGAGTCAGACCATATCCTTTATCTTTCAGTCTGACTGTCAGGTGCTCCACCCGTCCATCCTCACTGTAGGAGCCGGGCATACCGGCAAATTCCGGTTTCGTCTCCGTAACGGAAAAGGAATCAAAGAGAAAATCTGATGTAAAGCTGCCATCCGCATGCACTACTTCCACAAAAGGCTCTCTGATGTCGCCTTTGCCATAAGAGGACAT
>CAYXKS010000028.1:17207-20390 GCA_964465725.1 uncultured Bacteroides sp.
TTTCCTGTATAAATATAGTAAACGACATAACAAATTTCTGTCTCCGGCTCTTGCAGGAGCCATATACGGAAGCCCCTGCAAGGCTGAAAACGAAATTTCTAATGTCGTTAACTATAAGAAAGAAAACGGGGGGATGAAATCTCCCCCGATCCGTCAGAGCTCCGCATGCCGCTCCGCAAACCTCAACAGCGATACGATCGGCATAATCAGAATCCCGCAAAAGAAGTTACTCACCCCGTGGATAAAATCCCACGGCAGCCCCGCCACAATCCACACAACTATTCCCTGAAAACTCAGTCCATATAAAACCGCCGGCGCCGGAGCATACAACGTCCCCACCATCACTATTACTCCGCCATCATCATGCAAATCCGCTCCACGTCATAACTTCCCACCTGTTTCTGTGCATGAATGATCCTCTCTATTTCCGAAAGCTCCTCTTCCAGTTCATCCGCGATTGTCTCTGCTGATTTGTTTTTCCGGAGTTTGATACACACAGTCTGAACCAAATGATATTGCATTCCTTTTTGCATTCCTTTTTGCATTCCTTCTTCAATTCCCTCCAGCTTCATATCCACAAACGCCTTACACATATCATATGTTTCTTCTTCATTTCTCATAACTTTATCATCCTCCTTGATCTTCACATGAGCTACTGCCTCCAATAACTCTCTTGTCTCACTATCCATCCTGCTGTAGGCTTCTCTGTTTTCCTCCATGATTCTTTTCAGTTCTTCTTTGTCATTACCGTACCTCACCACTTCGAATAACTGCCGCAGCCCGGTATGATATTCATCAAAGGTATCATGTTCGTGACAATCATACAGATTAAGCTTATAGTTCGTGACAAATCCTTTCATCTCCTCGTTGATCTCCAACAGTTCATGCAGACATTTTGCTCCATCCCAGGAGCATCGTCTTCCACAGTATACTACCAGGGTAATAACCGGCATGAATTTCTCATCTGCCGTCATTCCTGAGAAAAATTCATCCGTCCCGACTTTGAGATCCCGCGCTCTCTTATGAGCTTCTTTCTTATGCTCCCACTGCTTCTGATAGCTCAGGCTCTCTGTCAGCATATTGCGCAGCACCATATGATAATCCACGAATGTCTGGTTCTCCACTGCAAGAATATGAATCAAGCTGCCGCGCCACAGCCGTATCTTATCTACGATCACTTTAAAATTCCTGTTCTTGTCTTCCTCTTTTCCCAAGTAGACAAACTGTGCGTCCGCAGGTTCCAGCTCTTCCGGTTTCACCACCTGTCTTCCATGGAACAGTGCACCATTCACCTGATCCGCAAATCTGATGTTGTCGTCCAGATAATCAAACTGATAATCATCTGCTCTTCCCATATAAAACCTCCCTTATTTTATTTTCCATATAAGGGATTCCTATAAGAATAGATGATTTGTCACAGATGTGATATCAGAACTTCAGATTCCCAGATATGTTTGAAATTATGATAGCACAAAGGCAGTATATTGTAAAGCAAAATTGATATCCGGGCTTCGATACCGTTTGCTTCATGATTACGAGGGCACAAACTGGAATAGCATTGCCGATGTTGTTTTTGTGGAATTGTCCGAACTGATCATGGAACCGGAAAAAACCGTATAATATAGCCATTCGACTGCAAAAGTGGGATTGGGACTAGACTCCGGTAATCCGCAAAATCATCCTGCAGAAGAATGGCTGTATATTATATTCGAAATTCAATCATTAACATTGCTCCGCATGCCGCTCCGCAAACTTCAACAGTGATACGATCGGCATAATCAGAATTCCACAAAAGAAGTTGCTTACCCCGTGGATAAAATCCCACGGCAGCCCTGCCACAATCCACGCAACCATTCCCTGAAAACTCAGTCCATATAAAACCGCCTGCGCCGGAGCATACAAAGTACCGAAAAGGAAACCATGCGCCGCACATACAGTCATATAGACAACCGGCTGAATCTTCCTGGGGATATGCCTCGGAAGAAGCATGACGGCGCCCCACAGAACTGTCCACACATACAGGTATGGAATCCACCAGGTTGCAAAACCGCAGAAAATACCGTTCAATATGACATAGGTATAAATCGGATACAGCGCCTTCTTTCTGTAAACCACGGTAAACGCAACAATAAACGTACCCAGAAGATGGACATTGGGAAGGATTTCCATGATCATCTTGGAAGCGTACATCACGGCCCCTAACATCGCAAACACCGCAATCTCCCTTGTCGTAAGCCCCTTCCCTTGTCCTGCCTCTACTTTGTTTCGCTGCATGCAGGAATCTTCTCCTGCTTCCAATTTACTCTGCTGCGCATAAGATTCCTGCGCTGTTCCGATTCTGTCCCGTCGTGTACCAGAGCCGCATCCCTTCACTTTACTCCACCTTGAGGGCATAGCTTTCTCCCTCTGTGATTGGTGTGGAGTCAACTCCGGTGGACGCATACTCACCGTTCACATAGAACGCCCAGTATACGCCATCCGTATCATAATCAGCAGTAATACCGTTCACGGTCTTAACATAAAGTCCGTACTCGCCCTCATCTCCTGCGATCAGATTAAGCTCCAGCAGCGCCTCGCCCACCGTCTCTTTATCCGTGTGGATTGTAAACTGTGTCTCGTTGCCGTCCTTGTCTGTCACTGTAAGGCCAAACTGCGTGCTTCCCTCGCCGAGTTCACCGCCTTCTCTCTGTACATCCGCCGTAACTTCCGTACCGGAATCAGACGCGGCTCCATTGTCCTTGCTGCCATTACAACCAACTGTACCAAACGCCATAGCCACAATAAGCGTCATACAAAGGATGAATGACGATAATCTTTTTCTGCATTTCATCTCCATGTCTCTTATCTCCTTTGTTTTTATTTCTCCGACATGCCTACACTACTTTGCAGGCACATCACCTTTTCTTCTCCAGAACCGGCACTCGCGGTTCTACTTCTTTTACGAAGAATTCATCTGTCCGGATATTTCGACTTGACACAAACATGCTGCCGTCTTCTCGAATCAGCTTCAATGACTTGTCCCGGTCTGTGGCTTCCGGTCAGGCATACACTTCACTCTCCGGCAGTTCCTGTACATATCACATCTTTCCAAGCGGTTACACAGAAACGTCCGAATCATCTTCACGTGTCTCACGGCGACGGGCTCGTACAGGATTCTCACCTGTTTCCCCGAACAGACTACCC
>CAYXKS010000029.1:0-6357 GCA_964465725.1 uncultured Bacteroides sp.
ATACAGCCAGGATGCAAGCCGTATGCGGACAAGAGACGTAAGCAGGTCGGGAAATATTTCGCAAATCAGTTATATTCAGCCATATTCGGAAACGCAGAGGAGGAGAAATAACCCAGAGTATGCTTACAGAGGAAATGCCCGCCCGGTGCAGTCTATCAAACGGCGCCGTGCAAGACGTAGAAGAGAATTCCTCTGTAAGATGGCGATTCTGTTATTTGTGGTGATTTGCCTTGGAATGATTTATTATATAACCGGACAGATTTATCAGATGGTACACCGAAGAACAGAGGAGAAACCGCTTCCGGTTATGACGGAGCAGGCGTTTGACAACGAGGACAATCCGGATAGCGATAGCAGTGTAATCAGTCCGCCAGGTGCAATACAGGACTTTCTGGAGATCAATGAGTATTCCCGTCCGGGAACGAAGCTTGACAGGGTTAGCAGCATATTTGTTCATTATACGGCAAATCCCGGAACTTCGGCGGCACAGAACAGAAGCTATTTCGCCAACCTGGCGGAGACACATGAACGGTCAGCCAGCGCCCATCTGATCATAGGCTATGATGGTGAACTGATACAGTGTATTCCTTTTGATGAACAGGCGTATGCAGTGATGACGAGAAATGAGGATTCTATATCCATAGAATGCTGTTATCTGGCTGACGACGGCTCCTTTACGCAGGAAACTTACGATACGCTGATACATACTCTGGCATGGCTGCTGAAGGAGTATAATTTAACAACTGATGATATTCTGAGACATTATGACTGTGGCGGAAAGAAGTGCCCTCTGTATTATACAGAAAATGAAGGAGAATGGGAACAACTGCGTCAGGATGTCGCAACATATATGGAAACAACGCAATAGAAAAAAATTGGCAAATAAGAAAAGGTGTCTCGTTATAGTAATAACAGGGCACTTTTTTATACAAAAAAGCGGGTGATGGGAATCGAACCCACGTATCCAGCTTGGAAGGCTGGTGTTCTACCATTGAACTACACCCGCATGATTATGTATTCTGTTATTCTGTCCGTATCGGGTAATTTCTCACAATCATTTATTCCATCTTCATAATATCCCTACGAACAGTCTTTATGCTACCATAAGAATCTATAAAAGTCAATTAATAAATTTGATCATCTTTTTGGTTTCGTTATTACAGCATTGCCATAAAACGAATCATTCCAGAATTAACTGTACATTTGTAACAAAATAAGTCAAAATTTCAAATAAAAAATGAGAAAAACATAGAAAGAAATGTTTTACAATGGTACAATATAATCAGGTGGACGCATATAAATATTTGAAAGGTATGGTACAAGATGGCGGATTATTAATTTTTCTATTGGGAAACCAGGAAGGGCGGAGAGGTGAATATGGATGTTGAGAGGTATGGAACGGGGACCAGGCAGGCAGAGAGCGAATTTATCAGGAAACATATCCTGATTGTAGACGATAATTCGAATGAATTAAGAATGCTTCGCTATTACTTGCAGGGAAGCTACAGGGTGACATTGATCAGCTCCGGCAAAGTGGCAATGGATTTTCTGTCAAAGTACAGGCCGGATTTGATTCTTCTGGATTATTTAATGCCTGTGTATAACGGCGTGGCTGTCCTTAAAGACATTCAGAGCAGGGAAGAAACGAGGAATATCCCAGTTTATTTTCTGACGGGACAGACCGATTCTGAAACAATCAGAGAGTGTCTTTTGCTGCACCCGGCGGGATATATCGTTAAGCCGGTGGCAAGAAATGCATTGCTTGCCAAGATGCAGGAAGTACTTGGATAGTGCGCGTTCGGCAGGATGGCACGGAGTGAGGGAAAGAAGAGAAGGTAATGGGATACATTAAGACAGAGTATGATCCAATGTTATGGCAGATGGAAGGTATCGATACGGCGGCCGGCCTTAAATGTGCAGGTAATGATGCAGAATTGTACAGAGATATCTTAACAGATTATACGGACTGCATAGAAGAACAGGCTGGGGCGATAGAGCGTGCATTGGCGATGGAGGATATTGAAACTTTTACGATAGAAGTACACTCTCTGAAAAGTACATCCAGGACTATCGGCGCACTGGATCTTTCTGATCGTGCGAAGGAACTGGAAGAATATGGCAAGCACCAGGAGTGGGAACCGATCAGGGAAAGGATTTATAAGCTCCTGTCGGATTATCGGAAACTGTATTCTGTTATCATGCCATATTGTATGCAGGATAAAGAAGAAGAGGAAAAGAAATCAGTGGACAGAGAGACTGTATCCGGACTGTTATCAGATTTGTCTGCCAGTCTTGAGGAATATGATTCCGTCCGCATAGAGAAAATATTGTCTGATTTATCAGAGTATGATTTTACAGAGGATTCTGCCCTGTATATGAAGGCATTGAGGATGGCAATGGATAAATTTGACTATGAAGCCTGCAAGATAGCTGTGACACAGTGGCGTAGAGAATTTTGACAGACTTTGTGAATGGGATAAATTCTGTCAGTTATTTTACGAAGGAAAGTATTTCTATCTGTGCGCATGTAATCCAACGGGCGGAAATATTATGGCAGAGGGCGGATAATACATGGAAAAAGCATATAAACTGGAATTCGCCGGAGAACGGACAGGCAGTCTGTATGTGAATTGCTGCGGTCTTTCACAGACAGAGGGACTACATAGTTTCGGGCCGGCGTTAAAGCCCCATTATTTGGTACATTATATATTGAGTGGGAAGGGAAAGTTTTCCATTGGGGGTAAAGAATATCCGTTGGAGGCCGGGTACGGATTTTTGATCACACCCGATGAACTGGCATTCTATCAGGCAGACGAAAGAGATCCCTGGACCTATGTCTGGGTGGGTTTCAGTGGTACCCAGGCGGCGGAATATGTCAGTAATATTGGGCTGTCGGTCAGGCAGCCCATTTTTAAATCCGACGCGTCGGAGCAGTTATATCAGATCGTGAAAGATATGATGGAGCACAATACCTTTGGGTTGTCCAATGATCTTCGCCGCAATGGCCAGCTTGGCATTTTTTTGTCTGTCATAGCGGAGGGAACGACGGTGGAGGAGAAGAATGAGTCTGATAGGGCGAATACTTATGTGCGCAAGGCGGTATCCTTTATTCAGAGCAATTATTGTAATTCCATCAAGGTGACGGATGTAGCGAAATATGTCTGTATCAACAGAAGTTATCTGTACACATTATTTCAGAATTCTATCGGGATGTCACCGCAGCAGTTCCTGACAGCCTTCCGCATCACGAAAGCGACGCAGCTATTACAGCTGACCTCACTCCCGATAGAGAGTATTGCCTTGTCCTGTGGCTATCATGATCCGCTGGTGTTTACCAAGGCGTTTAAGCAGATGAAGAAGATGTCTCCCACGACCTATCGAAAAGAGATACAGAAAGGCGAGACCCGCCGGAACAAGGAACATTTAAAAGAAGTGGAGGATTTTATCAGTCAGATCAACAGCTTGAAATAACTTTATTATTATAATTTATTATAATGCATACATGTATTTCATATCATCCCTGGCACAGTTGCGGTGGCATTATAACATTTTGACAGGTTTGTGTAACAATGGAATCTTTAAGTAATGTTTATTTTTTTATATGATACAGGAGGAGACAGCCACAGGGGTAACGCTTGAAAAAGCTACCCTGTCGCGGAAAAATTCGGGATGGACGGATATTTGCAGCAGTGAAAGTGTCCGGATTGTTTACGAAAACTCACAACATAACAGCAGAAATGAAAGGGTTATAAAGAGAAGGAGGATATCTGAATGAAGGAAGTAGTGTTAAAGAAATTCGAGGAGCTTTATGGGGATACACAGGGTGTGAATGTGTATTTTGCGCCCGGTCGTGTGAATTTGATCGGAGAGCATACTGATTACAATGGCGGGCATGTTTTTCCTTGTGCACTGACGATTGGCACCTATGTTGCTGCTCGCAAAAGAGCAGACAGAAAGCTTACTTTTTATTCTATGAATTTTGAAAAACTTGGTATTGTCGAGAGCAGTCTGGATGATCTGACACCTTGTAGTGAGGCCGATTGGACGAATTATCCGAAAGGGGTAATGTGGGCTTTTGCCGGGAGAGGCATGAAGATGGATCAGGGACTGGATATTGTGTTGTATGGGAATATTCCCAATGGGTCCGGTTTATCTTCCTCCGCATCTTTGGAAGTGGTGACGGGATATCTTCTGAAGGATCTGTATGGATTTGATGTGACAAATGTTGATCTGGCCAAGATTGGGCAGTATTCAGAGAATAATTTTAACGGCATGAATTGTGGTATTATGGACCAGTTCGCATCTGCTATGGGTAAAAAGGACAATGCCATTTTCCTGGATACGGCGGATCTGTCTTATGAATATGCTCCGCTTGTGCTGGACGGTGCGAAGATTGTGGTAACCAACAGCAATGTAAAACATTCTCTGGTAAACTCGGCTTACAATGAGAGAAGAAGTGAGTGTGAGAAAGCTCTGGAGGAATTACAGAGTGTAGTGGATATTAAAGGATTGGGTGATTTGACGCAAGAACAGTTCGAGGCACATAAATCGGCGATCAAGAGCGAGGTGCGTGTGCGGAGGGCGAAACATGCGGTATACGAGAACCAGAGGACGATACGCGCAGTGCAGGCGCTGAAGAATAATGATCTGAAATTGTTCGGCGAACTGATGAATGCTTCCCATGTATCTCTTCGCGATGATTATGAAGTATCCTGTGAAGAAATTGATGTGCTGGTAGAGGAAGCGTGGAAGGTGGAAGGCGTGATCGGTTCCCGTATTACCGGCGGTGGTTTCGGCGGCTGTACTGTAAGTATCGTGCGTGACGAGGCGGTAGACACTTTCAAGGAAAAGGTCGGCGCTGCATACAAAGAGCGTGTAGGCAAGACGGCTGATTTCTATGTGGTGGAAATCGGAGACGGACCGAGCAGGTTGTAATTAGGATATTAAGTGATGGTGGAGAAAATGGCTGAATCAATGTTATTAAGTTAAGTCGGACGCGCCTTCGCTCGACTCCAAACGCAGCAGTACTAAGCTCGAAATTTACAAAGCAATGTAATTGCATTGTAAATATTAACCTCGCTAAATGCCAGCGTTTGGGGGCGGCCCTTAAAACTACTACATAATGCCAGGTGCTGTATACTGGTTAAACATAATGATATTGAAAGCTTAACTGTTATCAGGCCGCGCAAATGCGCAGAAATGAGGATTGAAATGATACAGACAAATATAAGAAAATTAGTACAGTATGGTCTGCAGACCGGGTTAATCACAGAGGCAGATAAGATTTATACGACAAACAGACTTCTGGAACTGTTTGAATTGGATGAGCTGGAAGACAGCAACGAAGAAATTACCATGAGTGTAGATGAGCTGGAGGATGTCTTGTCCAGTATGATGGATTACGCATACGAACAGGGCATTATGACAGAGAACAGTATTGTGTACCGTGATTTGTTTGACACGAAGATCATGAGTATGCTGGTGCCAAGGCCGAGCGAGGTGATTGCCGAATTTGAGGCCAGATATCAGAAGAGTCCGGAGGAAGCGACGGAATATTTCTATAAATTGAGTCAGGATACGGATTATATCAGAAGGTATCGTATCAAGAAGGACCAGAAGTGGATTGCAAGCACGAAATATGGTGATCTGGATATTACAATCAATCTTTCCAAGCCGGAGAAAGATCCTAAGGCCATTGCGGCGGCGAAGACCGCGAAACAGAGTGGATATCCGAAGTGCCTGCTCTGCATGGAGAATGAAGGATATGCAGGGCGCGTTAACCATCCAGCGAGGCAGAATCACAGAATTATTCCGGTCGTGATTAACGGAAGCCGCTGGGGCTTTCAGTATTCTCCGTATGTATATTATAATGAACACTGTATTGTCTTTAACTCACAGCATATTCCGATGAAGATCGAACATGACACGTTCTGCAAGCTGTTTGATTTCGTAAAGCAGTTCCCGCACTACTTCGTGGGTTCCAACGCGGATTTGCCGATCGTGGGAGGTTCGATTTTAAGCCATGATCATTTCCAGGGCGGACATTATGAATTCGCTATGGCGAGGGCAGAGGTTGAGAGAACCTTTACTGTCAAGGGATTTGAGGATGTGGAAGCCGGAATTTTGAACTGGCCGATGTCTGTTATACGTATTTCGGCGGCGGATTCTGACAGGTTAATCGCGTTGGCAGATGTGATTCTGGAGGCATGGAGAGGCTACACGGACGAGTCGGTATTTATATTTGCCGAGACCGACGGTGAACCGCACAATACGATCACTCCTATTGCAAGGAAAAGAGGAGATAAGTTCGAATTGGACCTGGTTCTGCGCAACAATATTACGACGGAGGAACATCCC
>CAYXKS010000029.1:6457-20005 GCA_964465725.1 uncultured Bacteroides sp.
AAAGAAATCGGGGATGTATTCATGCAGGTGCTGGAAGACGCCGGCGTTTATAAAAGAAATGAGGAAGGGCAGTCGGCCTTTGACAGGTTTGTCGAGTCGTTAAACTGAATTCTTTCATTATAAAGAATATAAAGAAATGAGGCGGGATCTTTCGATTCCGCCTTTATAGACATACGGATTTTAATCGTATGTAGAACAGTATTGGTGGGGAAGTAATGTAGCTCTACAATTTCATATCTGGGGATTGTCCCACCAATCTGTTAGAAATGCATTGCTATATAAAATTTGTTGTAGATGTATTAAGACGGTTCACTGATACCCAACATGCACCTCAAAAAATGATCGCATGCCTGTTGCTGCAAAGGATTCAGTTGTTGATACATGGACATATGGTCTCGGTATTTTTTAAGATGAAACTTCTCATTTGCCAATAGCAAATCGGCATTAAGACGCTCTTCAGCAAGGTACAGAACATAGTCTGTAGAGACATGAAAAAAATGTGATAAATGGCTTATAAGCATGGCGTCCGGAGTGGACATTCCACATTCGATCTTACTCAGCATAGACTGGTTGAGACTCAGATTCTCTGCGAGTGCTTGTTGTGATAATTTTTTTTCTAACCGTAAATCTTTAATTCTCGTTTTCATTTCCTTACCTTTCTATTATTGTAGGTCAAATTTTCGGAAGAAATATTCCGATTAGTAATAAGGGTATTCTGTAGGGAATAATTTCCGGTTAGAAATCTTAAATAGTGGTAGAAATGTCGAATTATATACAATATATTGTATATAATGAAATTAAGAGCAATAGATATTGTATATTAGTGGAAAAAAACACGATTAATTAACTAGAAGATAAAAATTGAGCATTATATTAATGCATCATTAATTACAGGGATTATTTAACTTGTGCATATGGCGTTGGGTAAATTCGTACAGACAGATCAGAAAAGGGAGGCATATCGAAATTGACCGTTCTGTTTATGAACATTTGTGTTAGGATAGACATGGTGCTGCAAGCATAAAAGAAACAACTAAGAAAGACATGGAGCTGTAAGAATGACGGAATCATATGTGTGCATTGACTTGGAAACTACTGGTCTTGAAGCAAAAAAGGATAAAATCATAGAAATCGGCGTTGTAAAGGTAGAAAATAACAGAATTGTCGAGGAGTGGGAGACTTTTGTTAATCCCAACAGAAAGCTTGAGGAACATATTGTTTCCCTGACGGGGATTCATGATGAACAGCTACTAAAGGCTCCGGAGATCGAGGAAGTTTTGCCAGAATTGTTTGCAATAATAGGGAACAGGACGCTGCTGGGCCACAGAGTGATGTTTGACTATTCCTTTTTGAAAAAGGCTGCGGTTGACAACAGAATGTTTTTTGAGAGAAATGGAATCGACACATTGAAGATTGCGCGCAAGTATCTGGCGGATTTAGAAAGCCGTGGGCTGGAATATTTGTGCAAATACTATGGGATTCGCCATAGCGCTCACAGAGCATTGGAGGATGCGAGAGCTACGGTGGAGTTATACCAGAAACTGACAGAGCAATTTTATGAGAAAGAAGAGGCGGAGGGTGAACAAAGCCTGTTTCGTCCCAGACCGCTATGCTATCATGTGAAAAGAGATATGCCGATTACGATACCGCAGAAAGAGCAGTTATATAAATTGATAGACAGGCATAAACTGATAATAGATTATAATATTGAGGAGTTGACACGCAGCGAGGCTAGTCGGCAGATTGATCGGCTTCTTGCAAAATACGGACGATAGTTTTCTGCATGGCGGAGTTCAAGACTTCCGCTATGGGATAGAGGTTGCCAATCTTTTCAGGGGTGTGTTGTTCTTTGTAGATCTGGCATAGCAAGCGGTAGGTATTGCTGATGTCGCTGCCTGTGGATATCGAGAATTCCAGCATCTGACAAGCTTCATCTTTGAATCCTGCGTCATAGAGTTCCTGCGCCCATTGCTGCAGGGTGCGAACGAGGAGTGTATAATTCTGGTCGTACTGTGTCAGAAGATCGATATTGGGAGCGCCGTAGCGCAACTTTAGCTCAGTATTGCTGATACCCGTAAAATTAACGATGGGGAGATCCTTCAGGGCAAGGATGATCTGTTTATAGTCATCAACTTTGGGGACATCCTCTAAAAGCGTCATGGGGAACTTCTCTATGGGTATATGGATGTAATCCAGATCATCAAGGGATTTACGCCTGGTATTGTTAGCTTCCCGTTCTCTGGCCCAGAAGTCCTGCTCGATGGCAGCCTGGTTTTTTTTATTCTTTTTGATATTGACTGCAATGGCAATAGAGAATACGACAACACTTGCAAAAAAAACTAAATTCATATATAATATCCTTTCAGTAAAACTTATATTATGCGGTAACTGTCGGATGATGGGCCGTGTGTAAAGGAGTCTACTATGTTTAACAGGAAAACGAGGAAGATATTTTCTTCCATTATTATTATCATTGTTGTATTGTCAATGGTTCTTCCGCTTCTGTTTTCGGCAGTTTAAATTCAATGTTATTTTATCACATAATTTATGTCAGGGCAATTTAAGGTAGTTGAAGAAAGGCAAGGTTATTTTATGAAAAGATTGTCTGTCGTTTTTCCGGTGGTGCTGGCTGTGATGATGGCTGTTTCCATCCCGGTGTATGCTAAGGAAGATAAAATTCAATCAGGAATCTATGTGAATGACATGAATCTGTCCGGCATGACGACGGATGAGGCCAGACAGATGATAGAGTCGTATGTGGATTCTTATGGGAGCGCACAGGTTACGCTGCATGCTGTCGATGAGGGCGCGATTGTCACGACTGCATCTGAATTGGGTTTGAAATGGGGCAATGAGGAGATTCTGGATGAAGCGACGAGTTTCGGATGGGACGGAGATATTTTACGATGTTACAAGGAACTGAAAGATCTGGAGTATCAGAATAAAGTATACGAGGTGCGTTTTGATTTTGATAAAGATAAGATCAGGACATTCATCGAGGAAAACGCCGGACAATACAATCAGGAGGCTGTAAATGCGACCCTGACCAAGACGGAGACAGGGTTTCAGGTTACAGAAGGACAGTCCGGAATCGTGGTTGATACGGCGGCGTCTACAGATACAGTTTATAATTATCTGCTGAACGAGTGGAACGGCGGGGAATGCGACATTGATTTGGTGGTTTCGGTGGATGAGCCTGCGGGCACTGCCGAAGAGTTGGCGAAGGTGAAGGATGTGCTGGGTACTTTTACGACCAGTTATTCTACATCCGGAGGTTCCAGAAGTGCTAATGTGGCGAATGGATGCCGTCTGATCAACGGAACTACATTATATCCGGGAGAAGAATTCTCCGCTTATGAGGCAGTGTCTCCTTTTTCGGAAGCAAATGGTTATTATATGGCAGGTTCCTATCTGAACGGGCAAGTAGTGGACAGCCTGGGAGGCGGTATCTGTCAGGTATCCACCACCTTATATAACGCTGTGCTCAGAGCAGAGCTGGAAGTGACGGAACGGTATAATCATTCTATGATTGTCACTTATGTGGATCCTTCCGCGGACGCGGCAATTGCTGAGTCTTCAGGTAAAGATTTCAAGTTTAAAAATAATACGGAGTACCCTATTTATATAGAAGGAACTACTACATCGGATAAGCATATTACATTTACAATTTACGGTGTGGAGACGAGAGACAGCAATCGTGAAGTAAGCTATGAAAGCGTTGTATTGGAAAGAATCAATCCGGATACAGAGGTAATCCATGCGGATGAATCCCGTCCGGTAGGTTACTGCTCGGTACAGTCTGCACATATCGGATATAAGGCACAGCTGTGGAAAGTGGTTCGTGAAAACGGTGTGGAAGTCAGCAGGGAACAGGTCAACAGCAGTTCCTATATGAAGGCTCCGAGAAGTGCGACGGTAGGTGTTGCTACAGAGGATCCGGGGGCGTATGACGCTATCATGGCAGCAATAGCGACTAACAGTATCGATCAGGTAAAAGCAGTGGCAGGCGCCTACAAGGCAGCTGCTGATGCCCAGGCGGCGGAGGCAGCCGCGGCCCAGGCGGCAGCAGAAGCTCAGGCAGCTCCGGCTCCGGAAGCGCCTGCGGCTCCGGCTCCAGCTCCGGAGGCAGCCGCACCGCAGCCGCAACCGGAGGAGGCGCCGCCGGCGGAATAAAGTTGTGGCGGTTTGAGGCGCATAAATATGAGAAAAGGTAAAATCCCTGAGAGCGTATTGAAGCGTTCTGTTTTAAAAAATATAAATGTACATAGAGAAGAAATAGTATGTGGCGCAGGTATAGGGGAAGACTGCGCCATTTTATCATTTGGGGATAAGTATGAGACGGTGTTGTCCACCACGCCTGTAATGGCTTCGGAAGACAAAATCAGCGTTTACGCTGTATCCATGGCGCTCAATAATGTTGCCGCCTCGGGAGCGGAGCCTGTGGGCGTTATGCTTTCGGTTCTTCTTCCTGAAACAGTGGAGGAAAGCAGCCTGCAGCATATGATGAAGCAGGCTCAGGAAGTGTGCGGTGCCTGTGGTGCGGACGTTCTTGGCGGGCATACGGAAGTAGTGCCGGGTATTCATAAGCCGATTATGACCGTGACCGGTGTAGGAAAACGGGAGGCCGCACGAGCCGGTTCCCTTCGGGGAATCAGAGCAAATCAGGATATTGTAGTCAGTAAATGGGTCGGGCTGGAAGGCACGGCGCGGCTTGCGGCAGAGCACAGAGAAGATCTTTGTGCAAGATATCCGGTCCGCATGATTGATGAAGCTGCATCTTATGACAGATATCTGTCAGTGATACCGGAGGCCGCCACCGCCATGAAGTCCGGCGTTTGCGGAATGCATGATGTTTCCAGAGGAGGTATCTTTGGAGCCCTGTGGGAGTTGGCGCAGAGAGCAGGCGTTGGACTGGAAATCGATTTGAAAAAAATTCCTGTGAAGCAGGAGACGATAGAGATTTGTGAGTTTTTTGAGCTCAATCCCTATGAACTGTTGTCGGGAGGATGTCTGATTATGGTGACGGAGAACGGGCAGACGCTTGAAAACCTGTTGATACAGGAAGGTATACCGGGAGTAGTCATAGGAAGAACTACGGATGGCAATGACCGCGTGATCTGTAATGAAGATGAGAAGCGTTATCTGGACCGGCCGAAGACGGATCAGATGTATTATGTATCATAAAAATAACGGACATATAACTTAAAGGCAACGTGACATCAGGAATTTCGTTCTCGGACTTGCAGAAGTTTTCGTATGTGACTCCTGCAGGAGCCGATAGAAGAAATTTGATTTGTTGTTGACTATAACCGTATATTTAAAATGGAGGAAAATAAGAACTATGAGAGAAGAATTATTAGCGATTGTGGAACGGAACAGCCGTATTGATTTAAAGGAATTGGCAGTGATACTAGGCGTGGAAGAGATCGATGTAGTGAATGAATTGGCGGCGTTGGAGGCTGAGGGGATTATTTGTGGATATCATACGATGATCGACTGGGAGAAGACGTCTATCGAGAAAGTATCCGCACTGATTGAGGTGCGTGTGACGCCGCAGCGCGGACAAGGATTTGACAAGATTGCAGAGAGAATCTACAAGTATCCGGAAGTGAATTCCGTATATTTGATTTCAGGAGGTTATGATTTATTAGTGACACTTGAAGGAAAATCTTTGAAACAGATATCAGCATTTGTGTCTGACAAACTATCTACACTTGATTCCGTGTTGAGTACGGCGACGCATTTTATTCTGAAAAAATATAAGGATCATGGCACGATCCTGACGAAAAAATACGAGGATACGAGAGAGAAGGTGACACCGTGAGAAATCCATTAGCTGATAAAGTTGTAGACATTAAACCGTCCGGAATCCGCAAGTTTTTTGATATTGTGAGTGAGATGGAAGATGCGATCTCATTGGGAGTGGGGGAGCCGGATTTTGATACACCGTGGCATATCAGGGATGAAGGTATTTATTCCTTGGAGAAAGGCCGTACTTTCTATACTTCGAATGCCGGCCTGAAAGAACTGAAAGAAGAAATCTGCCACTATATTAAGAGAAAACAAGGCGTTACATATGATCCGTCAAGTGAGGTGTTGGTTACGGTGGGCGGATCTGAGGCGATTGATGTTGGTCTGCGTGCTATGCTTAATCCGGGTGAGGAAGTGCTGATTCCACAGCCCAGCTATGTATCTTATGAACCTTGCGTGGTGCTTGCTGGTGGGGTGCCGGTTATTATTGAGTTGAAAGGTGAGAATGAATTTCGCCTGACGGCACAGGAACTGGAGGACGCGATTACCGATAAGACAAAAGTGCTGATATTGCCCTTTCCGAACAATCCTACAGGTGCGATCATGGAGCGCAAAGATCTGGAGGCGATCGCGGAGGTCATAAGGAAGCATGATATCTTCGTTTTGTCCGATGAGATTTATGCGGAGCTGACTTATAAGGAAAAGCATGTTTCCATCGTGGAGATAGAGGGTATGCAGGAGAGAACCATTCTGATCAATGGATTTTCCAAGTCATATGCGATGACCGGATGGAGACTCGGATATGCATGCGGACCTAGGATGATTATTGAGCAGATGATCAAGATTCATCAGTTTGCGATTATGTGTGCGCCGACCACGAGCCAATATGCGGCAGTGGAAGCGTTGCGGAACGGTGACGATGATGTACAGGAGATGCGTGCTGCTTATAATCAGAGAAGACGTTATCTGATGAATGCCTTTAAGGAGATGAATCTGGAGTGCTTTGAGCCTTTCGGAGCTTTCTATGTGTTTCCCTGTATCAAGGAATTCGGTATGACCAGTGATGAGTTTGCCAGCCGTTTCCTGGAGGAAGAGAAAGTGGCGGTAGTTCCGGGAACTGCGTTCGGTGACTGCGGGGAAGGGTATTTGAGAATATCATATGCCTATTCGCTGGAGAATCTGAAAGTCGCGATTGGGAAACTAGAAGCATTTATTGATAGATTGCGGGCAACAAAGTAGATTTTGATTCATTGTGTACTGGTTTAACTTAATGATAATAATTGTGAATGGTAATAAAGAAGTTGAAGTAGTGGGAATATGCATATTATATTACATCAGCCGGAAATTCCGGCAAATACGGGAAATATCGGCCGTACCTGTGTTGCCACAGGTACGAGCCTGCACCTGATCGAACCGCTGGGATTCCGGCTGGATGAGAAGTCGATCAAACGGTCGGGAATGGATTACTGGGAACACCTGGATGTTACCCGATATATAAATTATCAGGAGTTTAAGCAGATGCATCCGGAGGCTAAAATCTGGATGGCAACGACCAAGGCCAGGAGAGTCTATACGGATGTGTCGTTTGCGCCGGATGATTATATTATGTTTGGCAAAGAGAGCGGCGGGATTCCGGAGAAGATTCTGGTGGAAAATGAAGAGACCTGCATCCGTATCCCCATGCTGGATCAGATTAGGTCCCTGAATTTGTCTAATTCCGTAGCGATTGTATTGTATGAGGCCCTGAGACAGAATCAATTTCGAGGTATGCAGACAGAGGGAGAGCTGCATAATTCGCGTTGGGCCGACTATAAGTAAATAGTATTGAAAATGTGTTAGTTAACAGAAAAAACAGTATATTATACTAATAATAATTGTAAAATTGATTGTCTTGTTTCAGATGTTGTGATAGTATATTTTGTAAGAACAACCGTGTTGCAGGGTGGTAATGGCCTCTATTCTTAACAGGATGGGGGTGATGCTATGAAAAATCAGAATTTTGATTTTAAGGATTTACTGAATTTTGGTATATTCCTATTAGCGTTGCTTACATTCATTTTTACCTTTTGTAAGTAACTATACATAGAAAAACCACCCCGAAACTTTGACCGAGCGGAAGGGTGGAATTTCTATTCTAAAACGAGGCCAACCCACCTTGTGGGCGGTTGTTCTTCTTATATTCTTAATATAGCATATTTTCTGATATTTTACAACTCATAAATTCTGTTTTTCGCCGAAGACAATTTGGAATGAACAGATTCTGTATCAGTGAAGCCAAAGGCTGAACTGTCACATCAGTCATCATCCTCCACATCAGATTTCGGCAAGGAGAAGATAAATTCCGTGCCAACTCCCTCTGTACTGATAACATTTATATTTTCGCCGTGAGAGCGGATGATCTCTTTGGTGATGGAGAGGCCCAGTCCGGTACCTTTTTTATCCTTGCCACGTGAGGAATCGGACTTATAGAAACGATCCCAGATTAGTTTCAGGTCGTCTTTCGGGATACCGATACCGGAATCCTTGACACTGACAAAAATCTTATTATGTCTTTCTGTTGTTTCCATTTTGATAATAGAATCGTGATGGCTGAATTTGATGGCGTTATCCAGCAGATTGTAAAGTACTTGCTGGATTTTATCCACGTCTGCGAATACATACATCTCATCGCCGGTCAGAACCAGTTCGATTGCTATCGTTCTCTCGCGGCAGGTACCCTCGAAGGAAGCGGCAACGCTGCGAATGACGCTGTTGATGTCGAAATCAGACTTATTCAGCATGATGCCTTTGGTATTTAAATTATTCAGGGTCAAAAGACTGTTGGTTAACTTTGTCAGCCTTTCGGTTTCGTTCAGGACAATAGAGAGGTATTTCTCATACATTTCCGGGGGAATCGTGCCGTCGATCATGGCTTCCAGATATCCCTTGATGGAGGTGAGAGGGGAGCGGAAATCATGAGATACATTCGCGACAAATTTCTTCTGGTCATCTTCCGCCCGGGCAATCTCGCTGGCCATATAGGATAGAGAAGCGGCCAGATATCCCATTTCGTCTTCGCTTTCCACGGTAAATTCATAGTGCATATTGCCGCTTGCATACTGTTCGGTCGCCTCGGTAATCTTACGCAGCGGAATGTAGACGATCTCTGTGAAGAAGATCAGGATAATAAGTGACAGCAGAAACAGAATAACAAGCATGAGATAAGAAATCGTCAGCATACTGTTGGCCGATGCCTGTATACTGCTTATAGGCTTATGGATGACAACATAACCTTTTACTTTATAATCGGCTGTGATAGGGGCAAAAACACTCAGCATATTTTCGTTAAAAGTCTGAAAAAAATTGCCTACCACATAGTTGGAACCGGAAGTGACTGTGGAATCGAAATTCTCAATGACCACTTCGTTTTCCACATCCACAGGGGAAGAAGAGTCCAGAATCATACGCCCTGAAGGATTAATGATCCAAAGGGTGGCGTCCAGATAAGTATCCAGAGCATCCAGCTGCATCTTGACTGCCTCCAGAGAGACTTCATTTCGATACAGATCTACGGCGTAAGTGTTGGCTATAAGCGTTGCCTCCCGGTAGAGTGAGTCCGCTTCCTCTTTTTTCAGGTGGTCCATTGTCATGTTGGAGACGAAGGTAGCCACCACCACGAAGCCAAACAGGCCGAAGATGATGTAGGCAAGTATTAATTTTAGATAGAGAGTTTTACGCATACTTGCGCCTCCGTATTATTTTGGATTGTGACAGTCTTTTACCGCGATTCAAACTTGTATCCAATTCCCCAGATCGTGGCAATTCTCCAGCGTTCATGATCATTGATTTTTTCGCGCAGGCGCTTGATATGTACATCTACTGTGCGTGTATCGCCGATATACTCATATCCCCATATCTGATCCAGAAGCTGCTCCCTCGTAAAGACATGGTTAGGTGAAGAAGCCAGGAAGTAGAGCAGTTCCAGTTCTTTCGGCGGCATATCGATGGTTTTGCCCATATAGATAACAGAATAGTTGGTCTGATTGACAATCAGATCGGGGTACTCCACGCTTTTGACGTCGGAGGCTTTAGGCTCTGCGGCAACCGGTTTATAGCGGCGCAGGACGGCTTTTACCCTGGCTACAAGTTCTTTGGAATCGAAAGGTTTTTCCATATAATCATCGGCGCCCAGTTCCAGGCCAAGCACTTTGTCAAAGACCTCCCCCTTGGCCGACAGCATGATGATCGGAAGAGAGGATTTGGAACGGACTTCACGGCAGACCTGATAGCCGTCAATACCCGGAAGCATCAGGTCGAGAAGCATCAGGTTGGGTTCAAAACTGTCTACGGCCGAGAGAGCAGATTCCCCATCGTTGACGATCATGGTCTCAAAACACTCTTTTGTCAGATAGAGAGAGATCAACTCTGCAATATTATTGTCATCGTCTACTATTAAAATTTTTTGTTTGTTTACCATATTTTTTACTCCTATTACTACTGTTTTATTATTTCTGAATATAGTAATGACTGGCGCGTCCGGCTTAGCTTAATAAAAGCAATATCAGTATTTATGCAATCAATTATTATAAAGAATAAAAATTAGTCTCTGAATTCTACGATTGTAACACCGGCGTCACCTTCTCCGAATTCACCAAGACGGTACTGCTTCACAACCTTGTTCTTGCGAAGATAATTATGTACCGCATTGCGCAGGGCTCCGGTTCCTTTGCCATGAACCACGCGTACGCTGGGCAGATGAGCCAGGTAGGCGTCGTCCAAGTATTTATCCAGTTCGGACAGAGCTTCGTCCACAGTCTTACCAAGAAGATTGATTTCGGTAGAGACAGAGTAGGACTTGGACATCTTGAGTTTACCGGAAGAGGAACGCTGCATTTTGCCGGTGTTTATGGTTTCCTCTTCAACCAGAACAAGATCGCTCAGTGCGACTTTGGAGCGGATGATACCGCATTGCACGAAGAGGTTTCCACTCTTATCGGGCAGGGAACTGACGGTTCCTTTTAATCCCATGGAAATGACTCTGACACTGTCGCCCAGCTTGATCTGATTCGGTTTCAATACCTTGTGTGTCGGCTTATTTTCTTTTAATGTCAGCTTACTGTTTTTTTCGGAAATCTTATCGCGTACTTTTTGACGTGATTTCTCCAGTTCCTTGATGGAAACGCCGGCCTCGGCCTTCTGGAAAGTGCGGATGGTTTCATCTGCAAATTCTTTGGCATCCTGTAATATTTCACGTGCTTTTTCGTTGGCTTCGCGCAGAATGCGTTCTTTGGACTGGTCGATTTTCTCCTGTTTCGATTCCAACCGTTGCTTTAGTGTTTTAATTTCGTTCTTATAGGTTTCGATCTCCAGTCGTTCTTTCTCAATCGTCAGTCTGCTGTTTTCCAGGTTAGCCAGCAGGTCTTCGAAGCTTTCTTTATCTTCAGTGATATGGCGTTTCGCATCCTCAATAATATAGTCCGGCAGTCCCAGCTTGGATGAGATTGCAAAAGCATTACTCTTACCGGGAATACCGATCAGCAGGCGGTAAGTAGGGCGCAGGGTTTCCACGTTGAATTCACAGCAGGCATTTTCCACGAAAGGAGTAGAGAGGGCGTAAACCTTCAATTCACTATAATGCGTGGTCGCCATCGTGCGGATACCACGGCCGTGCAGATAATCCAATACGGAAATAGCGAGCGCTGCACCTTCGGTAGGATCGGTTCCTGCTCCCAATTCGTCAAAAAGGCAGAGCGAATCGGTGTCCGCCTGCTGTAAGATAGATACAATATTTGTCATGTGGGAGGAGAAAGTACTTAGACTCTGTTCAATACTCTGCTCATCGCCAATATCTGCATATACTTCCGTAAAAATTGACAGTTCAGAGCGGTCCAGCGCAGGAATATGTAACCCTGCCTGTCCCATTAATGTCAACAGTCCTACTGTCTTTAAGGAGACAGTCTTACCGCCGGTGTTGGGCCCGGTAATAATCAGAAGGTCAAAATCGGTTCCAAGCTGAATATCGATGGGAACGACTTTCTTTTTATCCAGAAGAGGATGTCTTCCCTGGCGGATGCGTATCTGATGCTCCGTATTAAAAACAGGCATTGTGGCATTTTGCTCCATCGCGAGAGAAGCTTTGGCAAAAATGAAATCGAGAGCCGTCATTGCCTTCTGGTTCTCCATGAGGATTTCCGTGTATGCGCCAGCCTGCGCGCTTAAGTCGGCCAGGATGACCGCAATTTCTTCCTGCTCTTTTATCTCCAGTTCGCGAAGCTCATTGTTCAGATTGACAACGGCTGCCGGCTCGATGAAAAAGGTGGAACCGGTGGAGGATTGATCGTGTACCATGCCCTGTACCTGGCTCTTGTATTCGGATTTAACAGGGATGCAGTAACGGTTATTCCGCATGGTTATCACGGCATCCTGCAGATAAGTGCGGCAGGAGCCGTTGATCATAGAGGCCAGCTGTGAGTGAATCCGGTCATTGGTGATTGTCATGCTGCGCCTGATATGTTTTAGGTTCGGGCTGGCGTCATCAGCAATCTCTTCTTCGGACAGGATGCATCTGCGGATTTCATTGGACAGCAATGTGAGCGGTTCTAATTTCTCAAAATATTCGTCCAGAGAATCGGCAGGAGTATCCTCCCGCTCTTTGCGTCCATAACTCTTGATGCGGTTGACATTTTCCAGAAAAGCGGCGATGCGCAGTAATTCTGGAATAGACAGGACACTGCCGATTTCCAGAGACCGGATGCACATACCCAGATCCTTGTTGCCGCCAAAAGATGTGGAACCCTTGCGGAACAGGTAGCCGAGAGCATCGGCGGTTTCCGTCTGTGCCTGATTAATCGCTTCCAGGTTAGTCATAGGTACCAGGGAGGAGGTCAGCTTCCTGCCCTGTTCCGAAGTGGCCTTGTCGGTCAGTTTATCGATTATTTTGGTGTATTCTAAAACATGCAGTACTTTATTATTCATGATAATTAATGATTCCTTTTCAAATCCGGTTCTTTAAGAATTTGCTCAGAGCTCATCCATAGTTTTTTGTTACCACTTGTCCATTTTTAATCGGCTCATCTGCTCTATTCAATGTTGCTAAATATTCGGCATTCTTTTTAGCCTTTTCCAATTCATTATATTCTGCCTCAGAAATAATAACAACATTTTTATTTTCCTTACGTGATACAATCACTGGTTCCCCATTGAACGCCATATCGAAATACTTTTTTATATTTGCTCTTACATCCATTTGTTTTGTTGCAATCATAATAGCCTCCTTCCGTACTCAAAACCGAACCGTTTATTGTACTCGTAGTATATGCTGCTATTATATACAAGTCAACTAAGTTTATGACTTAAAAGCAACGTTCGTTAGAAATAGCTGTCAGACCTCTCTCACTCAATACCATACTCATGGCATAGTTCCTTTCGGTATTCCCGGTCAGAAAGAGCCCGCTTAAGCTTTTCCTCCTTCCGGTCGTCCATAAGTTTTTGAAATAATCTGACCATTTTATCTTCCCCTTCTTCCTTTCCTATTTCCCTTCCTTCTTCCTTACCTTCTTGCCTCACCGTCTTCATATGCCGCTCTTCATCATATTCATAAATACTCACTGCTATCGCCTCCGCACGATTCTTTGACAGGAATTCCGCCAGGATTCCCTCTCTGATACAGTAATCAACCGCTTCCTCCACACCTTTTATAAAAGGCATATCTTTTGCAAATGCCCTGACCTGTGCTACGTACTGTGCATACTCTTTCAAAACATGGCATGTTTCCAATAGTTCTGCATTGTATCCCAGATTGATATTGTAAACTGATAC
>CAYXKS010000030.1:0-14676 GCA_964465725.1 uncultured Bacteroides sp.
CGCAATGATGTCACGTTGAACAATATGGTAATGAGCGTGGACCCTGAATGCCGCCCGGAACTTGTAGCTATGATCGGTACAGCGATTGCTACCTGTATTTCGGATATTCCGTTTGACGGTCCCTGCGCAATGACACAGATAGGAATGGTTGACGGAGAACTGATCGTTAATCCTTCCCAGGAACAATGGGACAAGGGTGATTTGAAGATGACCGTGGCTTCGACGTCACAGAAGGTTATCATGATCGAAGCCGGAGCCAATGAGGTGCCGGAAGATAAAGTGCTAGAGGCAATCTATAAGGCGCATGATGTGAATCAGACCATTATAGAATTTATCAATAAGATTGTGGCTGAAGTCGGCAAACCGAAACATTCTTATGAGAGCTGTGCGATTCCGGAGCAGATGTTTGAGGATATCAAGAAGATTGTGACACCGGAGGAGATGGAGACGGCGGTATTTACCGACGAGAAACAGGTACGCGAAGAGAACATCAGGAATATCACGGCAAGACTGGAGGAAGCTTTCGCGGAGAACGAAGAGTATCTTGCAGTTCTTGGCGAGGCGGTGTACCAGTATCAGAAGAAGACGGTGCGCAAGATGATTTTGAAAGATCATAAGCGTCCTGATGGCCGTGCGCTGGATCAGATCAGACCGCTGGCAGCGGAAGTAGATATCATTCCGAGGGTACATGGTTCTGCTATGTTTACCCGTGGACAGACACAGATCTGCAATGTATGTACGCTTGCGCCCCTCTCTGAGGTTCAGAAAGTGGATGGTCTCGATGAGAATATTACGTCCAAGAGATATATGCATCACTATAATTTCCCGTCATATTCCGTAGGTGAGACGAAAGTCAGCCGTGGGCCGGGACGCAGGGAGATTGGACATGGAGCGTTGGCAGAGAGGGCTTTGGTTCCGGTACTGCCTTCTGAAGAAGAGTTCCCATATGCGATCCGTACGGTGTCAGAGACTTTTGAATCAAATGGTTCCACGTCGATGGCGTCTACATGCGCGTCCTGTATGTCTCTTATGGCGGCGGGTGTGCCGATCAAGAAGATGGTGGCAGGTATTTCCTGTGGTCTCGTGACAGGTGATACGGATGATGATTTTGTACTTTTGACGGATATCCAGGGACTGGAAGATTTCTTCGGCGATATGGATTTCAAGGTGACAGGTACGCATGACGGTATCACAGCGATACAGATGGATATCAAGATCCATGGCCTGACCAGGCCGATTGTCGAGGGAGCCATTGCGAGATGCCGTGAGGCAAGAGAATATATCATGGAGAACTGCATGAAGCCTGCGATTTCTGCTCCTCGTAAAGAAGTGGGACCGTATGCGCCGAAGATTATTTCCATTCAGATCGACCCTGAGAAGATCGGAGATGTGGTGGGCCAGCGCGGCAAGACGATCAATGAGATCATCGCTCGCACAGGCGTGAAGATCGATATCACGGATGACGGGCAGGTTTCCGTGTGCGGTACGGACAAGAACATGATGGACAAGGCTGTAGAGATGATCAAGACGATCGTGACAGACTTCGAAGAGGGACAGATCTTCAAGGGAACCGTAGTGAGCATCAAGGAATTTGGAGCATTTATCGAGTTTGCACCGGGCAAGGAAGGCATGGTCCATATTTCCAAGATTGCCAGGGAGAGGATCAATCATGTAGAGGACGTTCTTACTCTGGGCGATAAAGTAACGGTGGTATGTCTTGGTAAAGATAAGATGGGCAGGATCAGTTTCTCGATGAAAGATGTAGCTCAGGTCTAAAATATTTTGATTCAGGATCACTGTGGGAAAGGGCAGCGGGAAGGATTAAAAAGATATGAATAATTCAACCATACTGATTGTCGATGACGTAGATATTAACAGAGAAATTCTATGTGAGATATTTGAGGATTACAATACGATTCAGGCAACCAATGGCAGGGAGGCTCTGGATATAATTGCCAGGAATCCCGAAGAAATATCGGTTGTTCTTCTGGATGTCGTGATGCCTGTTATGAATGGCGTTGAAGCTCTGGAAGAGATGAAGGCGCGTGGCTGGATGGAGAGCATACCGGTTCTTCTGATTACCGGTGAGGCCACAACTCAGATCGAACGTGATGCGTACCGTCTGGGTGCAAGCGATATCATCAAGAAGCCTTTTGATTCGTATATTGTGAAGCAACGTACACGGAATGTGATTGAGCTGTATTACAATAAGCGCCATCTGGAGGAGATGGTGGAGTTACAGACGAAGGTGCTGCGCAAGCAGGCGGAAGAATTGCGCAATATGAATGACCACATTATCGATGTTATGAGTAATGTGGTAGAGTTCCGTAACTTGGAATCCGGTGATCATGTCAAGCGTGTCAAGACATTTACCAACATACTGGCAAAACATGTGGCGAGAGAATACCCGGAATATCAACTGGATGAGAATATGATCAATATCATTACCTCTGCGGCGGCGCTGCATGATGTGGGGAAGATTGTGATATCCGATGGTATCCTCCTGAAGCCTGGCAGGCTTACCGAAGAAGAGTTTGTGGTGATGAAGTCCCATACGACTAGAGGATGTGAGATTATTGACATGCTGGGAGATATCCAGCAGGGCGAGTACCGCAGGGTCAGCTATGAAATCTGCAGGCACCACCATGAGAGATATGACGGAAGAGGTTACCCGGATCACCTGAAAGGTGAGGAGATCCCGATTGCTGCGCAGATTGTGTCGGTGGCTGATGTATATGATGCATTGGTACATAAGAGAGTATATAAGGCTGCTTTTACGCCTGACGTAGCCTATAATATGATTACGAACGGCGAATGCGGTACCTTTTCTCCGAAGCTGATGAAATGTCTTACGCTGGCTAAGGATGAATTTGAAGCGATTGTCCTGGAAGGACAGAAAGAAAAATAGAGCAGCCTACAGGCAAAATAAGAGATGAGTAAAAGTTACAGCCCTGAAAACAAAGGTTTTCGGGGCTGTATTTTTACGTAGGTTAAATTATTGGTTTACCAGGACGAAGTGGACTCGCTGGCTTTTTCTTCGCAGTATTTGCATCGGTATATTTCCTTTTTTTCATCGGACAATATGAAAATATGAGGCAGTCCCTGCTCTATGGAAGTGATACAGCGAGGATTCCTGCACTTGAGGACATTCCTGATTTCCCTGGGGAGAACCAGTTCTTTTTTATCTACGATTTCGCCGTCCTTGATGACGTTGACGGTAATATTGTGGTCAATGAAAGCCAGGACGTCCAGGTTCAGGGTATTGATGTCGCATTCCACTTTCAGGATATCCTTTTTTCCCATCTTATTGCTGCGGGCATTCTTGATAATCGCTACGGTACAGTCTAATTTATCCAGTTGGAGATGATGATAGATGGAGAGGCTCTTTCCGGCCTTGATATGGTCAAGAACAAAACCTTCCTCAATTTTTCCTACATTTAACATATGAGTAATCCTTTCTGTTTTTAATAGTTAATGATATTATAGTAAACGACATAACAAATTCCTGTTTCCGATTCTTGTGAAAGTCATACAAGGTATTTTTCAGGATCGAAAATGATATTTCAGATGCCGTCAGTTGTTTGCAGATTCAAGTAAGGTCAGAATCAGCGCCATTCTGACATAAACACCATATTGCGCCTGCTTGAAGTAGACAGCACGGGGATCATCGTCCACCTCCACGGAAATTTCATTGACGCGGGGGAGAGGATGCAGTACCAGCATGTCACCTTTGGCGAGGCTCATTTTCTCCTTATTCAGGATGTAGAAATCTTTCAGACGGACATAATCTTCCTCATTGAAGAAACGCTCCCGCTGTACCCTGGTCATATACAGCAAGTCTAGCTGGTCTATGCTGTCTTCTAGGCGGATGACTTCCTCATAGGCAATTCCCTTTTCGGACAGCATATCCGTTATATAGTCCGGAACCCTTAATTCAGGCGGTGAGATAAAAATAAAATGGATGTCAGGATAGCGGATCAGTGCATTGATCAATGAGTGGACCGTGCGGCCAAATTTCAGATCTCCGCACAGGCCGATAGTAAAATTGCCCAGACGTCCCTTCAGGGCGCGGATTGTCAGCAGGTCAGTCAGCGTCTGAGTAGGATGCTGATGTCCGCCATCTCCTGCGTTGATAACGGGGATGCTGGAACGGCTGGCAGCCACCATGGGAGCGCCCTCCTTCGGGTGACGCATAGCGCAGATATCGGCATAGCAGGAGATGACCCTTATGGTGTCGGATACACTCTCGCCTTTGGAAGCCGAGGAGGAGCCGGCGTCTGAGAAGCCGAGTACTTTTCCTCCCAGATTCAGCATGGCGGCTTCGAAGCTCAGTCTTGTTCTCGTGCTGGGTTCATAGAAGCAGGTAGCCAGCTTCTTTCCCTCACAGGCGTGGGCGTATTTGGCAGGGTTGGCTTCAATGTCGGCAGCCAGGTCAAAAAGTTTGTCGAGTTCTTCCACGGTAAAATCCAGTGGATTCATCAGATGTCTCATAGATTATCGTACCTCTCTTCATGATTTTTCTTCTCAAAAAAATAGAAGAGAAGGTTTCTCTTCTATTTGTAATATATTACTATGACTGATAGGATAACAGGTCTTCCACCGGTTTCCTTCTGGGAGCGGTAGGAGCTTCATCAGGATAACCAACAGGAATAAGGGCCACCAATTCCCTGTCCTCAGGCAACTGTAACATAGCCTCTACAGGCGCCTGATCAAATAATCCGAGAATAACGGTACCAAGGCCCTGCTCATAAGCGGCAAGGCAGAAAGTCTGGGATGCGACGCCGGCGTCATACATCTGCCAGCCATCTCCCCGGGGAGTGCTGAAAGAACCGTCACGCTCATAGCCGCTGCGGTTTTTAATAATGGTGACGGCGATCAATACCGGTGCGCTGGAGATAATTTTGCCGTTACCCGGATAGAGTGAGGTTCCCTCTCTGGCAATTTTCTCTTTCAGATCGCCCTCAACAGCGATATAGCGGGTGATCTGTGTATGCTTCCAACTGGGAGCATAAGATGCCGTCTCAACAATCTGTGCAAGCAGTTCATGGGAAACCGGGTCAGGTTTGAACTTGCGGATACTTCTGCGTCCCAGGATACATTCTTTGGCAGTCATGTAACAATCCTCCTTTTTGTGTTAAATATAATCGAATCCTCTATATTTTGTATATCATATCATAACGGAGGCGAGTTTTCAAGTGACTTAGCCCAAACAAAGATTTGTAAAAAAGACAACGGTGTGATATAGTGGATAATGAAATTCGGAGCAGAGAGACCCGATACTTCGGAACGGAGGTTAAGAATTTGGAGACAAGAACAGATGTAGTGGAAGAAAATGGGATCCAAGATGAGGGAAAGAAAGAGTATGTGGAAAGGAAACGCTGGGTGTTTTTCGGGCTTCCTTTTACATTTACCAAATATACGGTGACGGATAATGTAATCACGGTCAATGAAGGACTCCTGAACACGAAAGAAAACGATTGTTATTTGTATAAGGTGCAGGATGTGGAACTGCAGACAAGTCTTATGGAGCGTATTTTTGGGTTGGGTACCGTTGCATGTTACACAGGGGATAACACGCACCCACAGCTATTCCTGTTGCACATCAGGAATGCACGGGAAATCAAGAATTATATTCTGGAGGCTTCGGAGGAGGCGCGCAGGAAGCGCCGTACGTTGAATACCCTGAATATCAATGCGGCGGATCTTGAGGATTAGTTTTCGTCTTCATTTTCGAGGATAAGACGTTCGAAAAGAAGACCGGCGGCAAACCAGCAGGGGGCATAGTCCAGGCGGATCACACGGGCCACGTTCCAGCGGGAACGTTCGTAATTCCAGGGGCAGAGTTCGCGTCGGTTTAGCAGCATTCCGGTAGTGAATTCACCGGTAAAAATGATTCCAGTATAGACCAGACCACGGAAGAAGAAATTCTGATGGCGCATAAGACGGCAGAGCGGGGCGAGGAGAGAGGCCAATCCATAGATGGGGAACATCCAGATCGAGGTGACTCCGGGAAGTCTGAAATCTCTTTTTCGAAAAGCCTGGAAAGCTGTGAAGATGATTTCCAGGAACCATCCTAACAGTCCGCAGTGTATATAGTTGTGGATCAGTTTACGCATGTTTAGTATTCCTTTCCGGTATTTGCCAAATCTTTATTCTCGCTAGCAACGAGCCAAGTAGCCGCACTCGTGCGGATATTTGGCTACTGCCGCGAGGGTGGAATACCCCGCAGCTTGCTTCGCTTTCAAGCTATGATGTTCTGTAGCTTGCAGCGGGGTATTTCACTATGAAGAATTCCCGGTTCAGGCATATTATATACAGGGTGGAGCAATATAAAATATCAGGTTTATACTTGTGCCCATGTCATTTCTGACACAAATGTGCTGTGAAAAGCGGCACAAGTATCGATGAATACACGGAAAAGGAGCGCTGGAATGAATTATAAAGAGGCAATGGCATATGTGGAAGAACTGGGACAGTATGGCAGCATTATGGGCCTTGCGTCCATGCGGGAATTGTGTGCTCGTCTGGGGAATCCGCAGAATCAGCTAAAATTCGTACATATAGCGGGAACTAACGGAAAGGGTTCGATTCTTGCCTATGTTTCAACGGTGCTGCTAAGAGCGGGATACAAGGTCGGAAGGTATATCTCACCGGCAGTGAGTGACTATAGAGAGCGGTTCCAGATAGACGGTAAAATGATTACACAGTCAGGATTGTGTAAATATATGGAGCCGGTCAGGGAGGCGGCGGAGGCGATGGCGGCGGAGGGAATGCAGCATCCGACGGCTTTTGAGGTGGAGACAGCGGTCGCTTTCCTGTATTTCCTGGATAAGAAATGTGAGATTGTAGTACTTGAGACAGGGTTGGGCGGTGCGACTGACGCTACCAATGTGGTGGAGACGACACTTGTTGCCGCGTTTGCCTCGATCAGCAGAGATCATATGGGAATTTTGGGAGAGAGCGTGGAAGAGATAGCTACGGTGAAGTCCGGCATCATTAAGAACAAGTGTTGTGTAGTTTCTGCTAAACAGTCTCCTGAGGTCATGAAAGTGTTAAGACAGGTGGCTCTTCTGCGCAAGGCCAGGTTCTATACGGCAGATGCAGGCAGAGCGAAGAATGTCCGGTACGGAGTTACAAAACAGAGTTTTTCCTATGATAAATACAAAGATCTGGCGATTACCATGCTGGGGCAGTTTCAGATCGAGAATGCTGTAGCAGCTGTGGAGATTATTAATGTGTTGGGAAAGTTAGGATTTCCTGTTAAGGAGGAGCATCTCAGGCAGGGACTTCTTGAGACAAGATGGCGTGGCAGATTCGATATAATCGGAAAGAAACCTCTCTTTATTGCGGACGGAGCACACAATGAAGATGCGGCAAGACGACTTGCCGAGAGCATAAGATTCTATTTTTCAGGCAGAAGAATCATCTATATAATGGGAATGTTGAAAGACAAGGAATATGATAAGGTGATTCTGGATACCTTTAATCTTGCGGAGCATATTATTACGGTGACGCCCTCTGACAGCGGAAGGGCGTTGCATGCCTATGATCTGGCCAAGGCTGTCAGTGAGTTTCACAGTAGTGTAACGGTGGCGGACAGTGTGCAGGAGGCGGTGGAGATCGCATATCTGCTGGCTGGTCAGGACAAGGAGACTGTTATCATCGCGTTTGGCTCTCTCTCATATTTAGGAGAACTTATCAAGGTGGTAGAGCATAGAGATACGATCAGGAGAGATTCTCATGGTAGATCATAAGAAAATTGAGGAAGCGATAAAGTTATTGCTGGAGGGAATAGGCGAGGATGTGACACGGGAAGGGCTTGTGGATACACCGGACAGGATAGCCAGAATGTATGAAGAGATTTACAGGGGCATGGAGGAAGATCCGGCACAGCATTTGTCTAAGACATTTAAGGTGCAGAATAATGAGATTGTCCTGGAGAAAGATATTACCTTTTATTCTACCTGTGAACATCATCTGATGCCTTTTTACGGCAGGGCGCATATTGCTTATCTGCCGGATGGCAGAGTAGTCGGGCTTAGTAAATTGGCCCGGACTGTGGAAGTATATGCCAGAAGACTGCAGATTCAGGAGCGGATGACAAGTCAGATCGCGGATGCCATTATGGAATGCTTAAGGCCGCAGGGGGTGATGGTTTTGGTGGAGGCGGAGCATATGTGCATGACCATGCGCGGAATTTCGAAGCCTGGAAGTCAAACGATCACGACGGCGACAAGGGGATGCTTTACAGATAATATGCAGCTGCAGCAGTATTTTTTTGATATGTTGAGAAGACAATAGTATGTGACAGCCAAAAACAAGGTATCAGGAATATTTAATCGTGATATAATTTTATTTTACCTATAAGAAGCGAAAGGAATATACATAATATTGAAAATAGGAAACAGAGAATTTGCCCGACAGGGGCATACCTATGTGATGGGAGTACTGAATGTGACGCCGGATTCCTTTTCTGACGGTGGTAAATATCAGACAATCGACAAGGCATTGTATCATGTGGAGGAAATGATACAGGATGGGATGGATATTGTAGATATCGGTGGGGAATCAACAAGACCAGGATATACACAGATATCCGAGGAAGAGGAGATCGAAAGAATACTACCTGTTATTGAAAAAGTTAAGAGTAGATTTAATATACCTATTTCGCTGGATACTTATAAATCGAGGGTTGCCGCGAATGGCATTAAAGCCGGAGCGGATCTGATCAATGATATCTGGGGGTTGAAATATGATCCTAAATTGTCTGAAGTGATAGCAGAGACAAATAGCACATGTTGTCTTATGCATAACCGCGAGGAAGCCGCATATGACAAATATATGGAAGAAGTGATTTGGGATCTGGAGGATACACTGAAAATTGCCCATAAAGCCGGAATTGCCGATGACAAGATCATTCTGGATCCGGGGGTAGGTTTCGGTAAGACTTATGAGAATAATCTTGAGATCATAGACAGACTGGAAATGCTGCATTCTTTAGGCTATCCGATTTTGCTGGGCACCAGCAGGAAGTCGGTGATCGGTAATGCACTGAATCTGCCGAAGGAGAAGCGGGTGGAGGGCACGATCGTGACGACAGTATATGCGGTCTTGAAGGGAGCCATGTTTGTGCGCGTGCATGACGTGAAAGAGAATGTGCGTGCAATCAAGATGGCTGAGGCAATCCGAGATGGCTATAAGTAGAGCGATATAGCGTTTGTTTTTTACATATAACCGGACTGTCGTGTAGAGGGAGAAAGAGACATGGATCAAATCATAATAGAAAACTTGCAGATATATGCCCATCATGGCGTGTACAGGGAAGAGAATGAGAGGGGACAGAACTTTTATATCAATGCTGTCCTGGAGACGGATACTGTGACGGCAGGGACATTGGATGATTTGGAGTTTTCCACGAATTATGGGGCGGTCTGTCGGTTCCTGGATGAGTTTGTAAAGAGACATACATATCGCTTAATAGAGACTGTGGCAGAGAAGGCGGCGGAAGCAGTTTTGCTTAATTTTCCTCTGATCAGGCAGGTGACGTTGGAGGTGCGCAAGCCGGAGGCACCGGTGCCGCTGCCTTTTGAATCTATATCAGTTAAGATCACCAGGGGATGGCACAGAGTGTATTTATCCGGCGGGTCTAATATGGGTGACAGAGAGGGCCACTTAAGAGAGGCGGCTAAGGCATTGCAGGATGATGAGAAATGCAGAATGCTCAGGATGTCAGATCTGATAGAGACACCACCGTACGGCGGTGTGGAGCAGGATGATTTTCTGAACTGCGCCATAGAACTGGAGACGTTGTATACGCCGAGGATGCTGTTGGAGAAGCTGCACGAGATAGAGCATGCACATGGAAGAGAACGTAAGATTCATTGGGGACCACGGACACTGGATCTGGATATTCTACTTTATGAGGATTGTGTTATGTACACGGATGAGCTGATTATTCCGCATGTGGACATGCATAACAGGCGTTTTGTAATTGAGCCTCTTATGCAGATCGCACCGTACATACAGCACCCAGTTCTGCATAAGAGTGTACGGCAGATGTATGAGGAATTGATACATGAATAGTATAATAGTATGGTGCAGGTATATGTCAGGTATGCGCAGGGCAAAAATGAGAAATATAGAGATAGAAATAGAAGAAGTAAAATTAGTTGGAGGAATATAGAATGCCGGAATTACAGGTGCGGAAGTTGACGCTGGAACAGGCGGAAGAGATTTATAAGAAATATTTGAAGGAAGATTTCCCATCGGCGGAGTTGAAACCTTTTCTGGTGATCAGACAGGCATGGGTGAAGAACAATTACTCCGCGTATGGATTCTATGAAAAAGCATCAGACAAGCTCTGCGCCTATGCGTTCTTCCTGGCTGATCATAAGAAGAGAGCGTTGTTGCTGGATTACTTCGCAGTCTATAAGGGGCTTCGGGGTTCTGGATATGGTTCACATGCATTGGAATTGCTGCGGCGGGAATGTGCAGATTGGAATACGATCATTATTGAGGTGGAGGATGATGAACTTCCGGGGCTGGATGAGGAGACGAGAAGAATCAGAAAAAGGCGTATTGCCTTTTATACAGGGGCGGGATGCCGCATGACAACGACGAGAAGCAGGGTGTGGGGTGTAGATTACCGCATTATGGTCATGCCCCTTCGGGATGTCCAGGCAGAGGAAAATACAGCGGAGAAAGTACGCTCTCTCTACCAGGGCATGTATGATAAGAATATATTAAAGATGCGCTTTAAAATAATTGAAGAGCCAAACACCTCGCGATAGGTTGATGGGTATCGAATCTGTAGCATAGCATATATTTCTTAATTGCCTGATGCGGCTGCGGCCTGCATGGCTGCGTCAAAGGTCGTGACATTGACAGGGCCGAAGGTACTTGTTCTGTAGACCGGCGTCGGTTCGTCGAAGGCGTTGAAATATACGTACTGTGAAGTGATGTTGATATTCTGGAAAACACCTTCCTGTACCGTCTCCTGGGAACTGCCGTCGGTAAGCATTCTCTTCAGGGCGGGTTCTGTGGGGGAGCTGACCTGATAATATATGTAATTGTCATATACATTGAACATGTCGATTCGGTCGCCTGTCAGGACTTCCACTATGTCGTTATACAGAGAATAGCGACACAGGCGGTAGTCGTTACTGATATCCATGAAATATACATAACCGTCCTGCACGATTGGATTCCAGAGAGCTCCTTCCCATACTACCCGTGAAGTGTCTGTGGCAGTATCCAGTGCGTAGAGATAATGGTCTGTGGCGTCTCCATTATAGTAGATATCACCATCCACGTAACAGTTGGGATTGATGATGGTCTCTGGAGCCACTGTCTGCTTTTCCCTCTTGTTTGTTCTGATTTTCTCCAGGGAAACACCGGCTTTGTTGTCATATTTTTCATAGTAGATATAATCGCCGCATAGCTGCATGGAAACGATGTGGCAACGGTCCAGTCCGACTACTCGTTTGCCGTTTAATTTACTGCGATAGACACCGTATGCCGTGCCGATAAATCCTAGGTCATATCCGTCAGATTTGCCGACCATGGAGTAATAGAGATAGTCACCGGCAGCGTTCAGGAACGAATACGAGCCATCATTCAGCTTCTTAAGATCGGACTCATCGGAGTTCATGGAGTACAATGCATAGTCATCATAAGCGTTGGCGAAGTAGACCCGTCCGTTCAATTCGCAATAATAACCTTTGTTATTGAGATTGCCTGCAGTGTTGCCGGCAGTATTGACGTCGTTTGACGGAACACGACCTATAAATATTGTGAGAAGCAACAATATAATTAGAAAAACGCCTGTTATAAAAAATAACAAAATATTTCTTGCTTTCGTTGTCATAATTACCTCCAGAACAGATAAAAATAATATCTTATCTCTTATATTATAGCTTTAAACCGTCTTGCTATCAAGTGGGTTTTGAGTTAAGATTATGACAGTATTATAGTAAGCATTACTTTTCAAGTGCCAGGAATGTGCATTCCGTGAGAATACGATTCAAACAAGCTTTTGACAACTGTGTAGGCTGTGAATGGGAGCTTGGAGGTTTGTTGTTTATAAATGTGCTGCTTCGGTGAAGAGTCGGATGGCAGAAAGGATGAAACAGAATGGATTTATTGGAATTACGTGGAGAATTGGACAGAATTGATGAGCAGATTGTAAAACTATACGAAGAGCGCATGGGTATCTGCTCCCAAGTGGCGGATTATAAGATAGCGACAGGAAAGAATGTGCTGGATAAGACTAGGGAAGAAGAGAAACTGCGCCGGGTGCGTGCCCTGACCCACAATGATTTCAATGCGCATGGCGTGCAGGAGCTGTTTGAGCAGATCATGTCCATGAGTCGTAAGCTGCAGTACAATAAAATGACGGCACAGGGCGGGGAGGGCAGGCTTCCCTTTATCGGAGTGGACAGCCTGGATAAGAAGAATGCCAGAGTGGTCTTTCAGGGGGCGGAAGGCGCCTATTCCCAGATGGCTATGATACAATATTTCGGCGAGAATGTTAATTGCTTCCATGTGGACACATTTCGGGAGGCTATGTGCTCCATAGAGGAGGGAAGAGCGGACTTTGCAGTGCTGCCGATTGAGAATTCAACTGCGGGGATTGTCAGTGAGATCTATGATCTGCTGGTGGAGTTTGAAAATTATATTGTGGGAGAGCAGATTATCAGAATCGAACACTGCCTCATGGGAGTCCCTGGAGCGAGGCTTGATCAGATACAGACGGTTTATTCTCATCCGCAGTCACTGATGCAGAGCGCCCGCTATTTGAATGCCCATGAGAACTGGCGGCAGATCAGCATGCAGAATAACGCTTTTGCAGCGCGCAAGGTGATTGAGGACAAAGACCCGACTCAGGCGGCGATCGCCAGTGAGCAGGCGGCGAAGATATACGGGTTGGATATTCTGGAGCGCGGGGTGAACCAGGTGGACAATAATTCCACGCGTTTTATTATTGTTACGAACCAGAAGATATTCTTAAAGCAAGCAGCTAAGATCAGCCTCTGTCTGGAAGTATCCCATGAGAGTGGTTCGCTTTACAGGATTTTGTCCCATTTTATTTATAATAATCTGAATATGTGTAAGATCGAGAGCCGTCCGATCGAGGAGAGGAACTGGGAGTATCGGTTCTTTATTGACTTCGAGGGTAATTTGGCGGACAGTGCGGTGAAGAATGCTCTGCGGGGAATGCGGGAAGAGGCACGGAGCATGAAAATATTGGGGAATTACTAGCAGGGCATTGGAGGACGGCATTTTGGGCTGCTGAGGGCTTATCAATATGAGTGCCGGGGAGCAGGCGGCAGTCAGATTTCAAGGGCACTTGTGACGGGAAGGACATGGAGGTACAGGTATGCGGGAAGAGGAACTGATTGTATATAAAGAACTGGAAGACGGACAGATCCTGAAGGATATGGTCTGGCTGATGGAACATTACCGTTCTGGGGACGGCAGGGCAAGGCCGTTATTCTTTGAGTGTATGCATGGATTGTTGGAACGCGCGGCTACCAATGGTTTTCATGGCAATCTGTGGCATTGTTATCTGACAGATCTTCTGGTCAACAACGAAAACAGTTACAGTCTGGCCTGTGAGGTTAAGGGCGAGGTGTCTGGCAGCATCAATCAGTTTGTGTTACATGATATTGCCATATTCAGGGAGTTTTTTGAGTATGATTATATGGAAATGATGGATGTCCTGAAAGCGCCGGAATTTGGATATATCCTTCGCTATGAGAGCGAGCAGCATGCCAGCAGGATTTACAGTACGAAGATCAGGGACCGTATCTGCAGTCTGGCACAGCAGATTGCAGCGACCGCAGGCGTACAGGAGATGAAAGATCTTCTGACAGAGTTTTACCGTGAGTATGGTGTTGGGAAACTTGGTTTACATAAGGCATTTCGCGTGGAGCGTACTCAAATGGGAGTACAGATCATGCCGATTCGCAATATTTCTCATGTACAGTTGGACGATCTGATTGGCTATGAAATACCGAAGAAGAAGCTGATTGATAATACGGAAGCGTTCGTGTCAGGCAGGAAGGCGAATAATTGTCTGCTATTCGGAGATGCGGGGACAGGTAAGTCTACCAGCATCAAGGCGATCGCCAACGAATATTACGACAGAGGACTGCGTATTATCGAGATTTACAAGCACCAGCTTCATGATATTAACGATGTGATTGCTCAGGTGAAAAACAGGCATTATAAGTTTATTATCTATATGGATGACCTGAGTTTCGAAGAATTTGAGACGGAATATAAATATCTGAAGGCCGTGATCGAGGGTGGATTGGAGAAGAAGCCGGACAATGTGCTGATCTACGCGACATCCAACAGAAGACATCTGATCCGTGAGAACTTCAGCGATAAGGACGGCAGACGCGATCAGATGCACGCAAGCGATACGGTGCAGGAGAAGCTGTCGTTGGTTTATCGTTTCGGCGTGACTATTTTCTTCTGTGGTCCGGATAAGAAGCAATTCGAGGAGATCGTCAAGGGGCTTGCGGCCCGGTATGGTATTACCATGGAGGAGGGGGCGCTGCTGGCGGAGGCAGGGAAATGGGAGCTTTCCCATGGTGGACTGTCAGGGAGGACGGCGCAGCAGTTTATCGATTATTTGCGCGGACAAAAAGACATGAAGAAGACATGAAG
>CAYXKS010000030.1:14776-19472 GCA_964465725.1 uncultured Bacteroides sp.
CGCAGCAGTTTATCGATTATTTGCGCGGACAAAAAGACATGAAGAAGACATGAAGTTGTACTAAGGCTGCGAAGAACGCAGCCTAAGAACAACTAAGTCATGTCTGGGAGAATGCGAAAAGCGTGCATTCTCCGGGTTGAGTGGATGTTAACTGGGTGGGACAGATAATATAGATAGTAAGGAAGTGGGGTATCATGAAAACATTTGCGGCAATAGACGTGGGATCTTATGAGCTGGGGATGAAAATTTTTGAACTTTCGTCGAAGAACGGAATTCGGGAGATCGACCATATCAGGCATCGTATCGATCTGGGAACGGAGACGTACGCCAACGGGAAGATCAGTAATGAGCGGTTGGATGAACTCTGCCGGGTATTATTGGATTACGGGGAGATCATGAAGGGGTATCAGGTGGAGGACTATAAAGCTTATGGTACCAGTGCGATCCGGGAGATGGACAACCGAATGATCATTCTGGACCATATCGCACAGAGGACAGGGATCACAATAGAGTGTATCAGCAATTCGGAACAGAGATTTCTGGATTATAAGTCCATAGCTTCCAAAGGAGATGTGTTCAACAAAATCATAGAGAAAGGGACCGCCATCGTGGATATCGGCGGCGGCAGCATTCAGATCTCTTTATTTGATAAGGATACGTTAGTGACAACACAGAACCTGCGTTTGGGCGTACTGCGCCTGCAGGAACAGCTTAACAAACTGAATATCCGTCCGGCGCAGAATGAGAGTATGTTGGACGAGATTATCAGTTCCCAGCTTGCAGTGTTCAAGAAGCTGTATCTGAAGGACCGGGTGGTCGAGAATATTATCGTGGTGGATGACTATATTTCCACGGTGGTGGGCAAGGATGTGGCGGGACTGGAACAGAATAGTATTGAGGCTGCAGCGATGGACAACTTTTTGGAACGCATCCGCGCTACAACATTCCAGGAGGCCGCGCATATCCTGGATATACCGGAAGAAAATATGCCGCTTCTGTTTATATCAGGTGTGCTGCTCAACCGGATCACCAAGGTGATGGACGCTAAACTGATCTGGGCGCCAGGCGTCAGTCTGTGTGACGGCATTGCATACGAATATGGGGAAAAGAGTAAAATTATAAAGGCAAACCACGACTTCGAACAAGATATTGTGGCCTGCGCACAGAATATCAGTAAACGGTATATGGGAAGCAAGCGAAGAGGAGAGACACTGGAGCAGATCGCATTGACGATCTATGACAGCATGAAAAAGGTGCATGGACTGGGCAAACGGGAACGGCTCCTGCTTCGGATTGCAACGTTGCTGCATGACTGCGGCAAGTACATCAGTCTGGTCAATTTAGGGGAGTGCTCCTATAATATTATCATGTCAACGGAGATTATCGGCCTTTCCCATGTGGAGCGGGAGATTGTAGCCAATGTAGTCAAATACAATCATTTGGAATTCGACTATTATGATCTGATGGGGTGGGATAATTCCGTCAGCAACAAGGATTATCTTACGATTGCCAAGCTTGTTGCTATTCTGCGGGTTGCAAATGGACTGGACAGAAGCCATAAACAGAAATTTAAGAATGTCAAAACGACGCTTAAGGATGAGAAACTGATCATTACGGTGGACTCGTCGCAGGATATTACGCTGGAGAAGGGACTGCTTGCGAGGAGGGCGCACTTCTTCGAGGAGGTATTCAGCGTGAAGCCGGTGATCAGGCAGAAAGGGTAGAGATGATGCAACATGGAGGAATCTTGAAGTGTTGCGGGAAAGGAACAGGGGAATTACAATGGATTTTTCAAGGGATGAATATTATACAAATAGGGAATTGAGCTGGCTGCTTTTTAATAAGAGAGTCTTAAGTGAGGCGAAGGATAAGAAAAATCCGCTTTTCGAGCGGTTGAAATTTCTGAGTATAACAGCATCTAATCTGGACGAATTCTTTATGGTGCGCGTGGCTTCTCTGAAGGATATGGTGCATGCCGGGTATAAGAAGAAGGATATCGCGGGCATGACCGTGGAGGTACAGCTTGCACATGTAAATGAGGAGACACATAAATTGGTGGAGCAGCAGTATTCGACCTATAACCGGTCTCTGACGCCTCAGCTTCTGGAAGAAGGACTGCGTATTATCAGACATCATGAAGACCTGGATAAGGAGGATGCGGCTTATGTGGACAGGTATTTTTCCGACAATGTCTATCCGGTACTCACGCCGATGGCAGTGGATTCTTCCAGACCTTTTCCTCTAATTAGAAATAAATCACTGAATCTGGGCGCCCTGATGAAGAAGAAAAACGGCGAAGGAGAGACGGAGTTCGCTATGGTGCAGGTGCCAAGTGTCCTGTCACGCATCGTCGTGATTCCCGGAGGAAAAGAAAAACGAATCATTCTGCTAGAGGAAGTGATTGAGCGCAATATTCAGAAATTGTTCCTCAACTATGATATTATTTGTTCTTATCCTTTCCGTATCATGAGGAATGCGGACCTGGGAATCGAGGAAGAAGGGGCGGAAGATTTGCTGCAGGAGATCGAGAAGCAGCTGAAGAAAAGGAAATGGGGACAGGTCATCCGTCTGGAAGTGGAGGAAGGAATCGACAAGAAGCTGTTGAAGCTGATTCAGAGCGAGTTGATGATAGAGAAGGAGGATATCTATCCGATCAACGGCCCGCTGGATCTGACTTTCCTGATGAAAATGTACGGTATGAAAGATTTTGACCACCTGAAGGAAAACAGTTACTCCAAACCTCAGCCGGTGCCGGAGCTGCCGGAGGAGGCGGACGTGTTTGCAAGGATCAGGGAAGGGGATATACTGATGCATCATCCCTACCAGACTTTTGAGCCTGTGGTGAGATTCGTAAGGCAGGCGGCCAAGGATCCGGATGTGCTGGCAATCAAGCAGACGCTTTATCGGGTGAGTGGAAATTCACCTATTATAGCGGCTCTGGAGCAGGCCGCGGAGAACGGCAAGCAGGTGTCTGTTCTGGTGGAACTGAAAGCCAGGTTCGACGAGGAGAACAATATTGTCTGGGCGAAGAAGTTAGAGAAAGCGGGATGCCATGTAATCTACGGTCTGGTGGGGCTCAAGACACACAGCAAGATTACGCTGGTAGTCCGGCGGGAGGAGGACGGCATACGCAGATATGTGCACCTGGGGACGGGCAACTATAATGACTCCACAGCTAAGCTGTATACGGATGTGGGGCTGTTCACCTGCTCGGAAGCGATCGGTGAGGATGCTACGGCCGTGTTTAACATGTTGTCGGGATACTCCGAGCCGAGAAGCTGGAATAAGCTGTCTCTGGCGCCTCTATGGCTGAAGGACAGATTCCTGCGTCTGATTGACAGGGAGAAAACCTATGCAATGCAGGGCAGGGAGGCGCGTATCATAGCGAAGATGAATTCGCTATGCGATAAGACGATCATCGAAGCGCTCTATGCGGCCAGCGCAGCGGGCGTGAAGATCGACCTGATCATTCGTGGAATCTGCTGCCTCAGAGTAGGGATTCCCGGAGTCAGCGAGAATATCACAGTGCGTTCCATTGTAGGCAACTATCTGGAGCATGCCAGAATCTTTTACTTTGAAAATGACGGGAAACCGGAGTATTACTGTGCCAGCGCCGACTGGATGCCCAGGAACCTGGACCGGCGTGTGGAGATTCTTTTCCCGGTTGAGAAATCGCAGCTGCAGGAGAAGCTGCAGGATATTCTGGACTGCCAGCTGAGAGATACGGTGAAAGCGTCGATACTGCAGCCTGACGGCAGCTATGAGAAGGTGGATATGCGGGGACGTGAGGCGTTTAATGCGCAGCTTCATTTCTGCCATGAGGCGAAGAAGGCGGCGAAGGCAGAGAAGGAAATGGAAAACAGAAGAGTGTTTATTCCGGAGATGCATCACGAGGAAGTGGAGGAGAGTGTCTGAGAGAAGACTTTAATGTGCCGGAATGCAGCTCTTAAATTACCATACACGTCCCGGAATGCGCAAGCTTTGTTAATATGAATGGCTGAGGGTCGGGAATAGGAACATTTTGGAGCATATAATGGTTCATTATTAGAGAAAGGAAGAATCAGCATGAAGATATATCTGGCCTCGGCATCGCCCAGAAGAAAAGAACTGCTGCGACAGGTGGGGATATCCTTTAAGACCATGCCCAGCACGGTGGAGGAGAAGATCACGAAGACAGCGCCGAATGAGGTGGTGGAAGAACTGTCTTATCAGAAGGCTGTAGACGTGTGCGGGAAGCTGTCCGCTGAGGGACGGGAGGATTTCGTTGTGATCGGAGCGGATACAGTGGTGTCCTGCTGGGGCGAGATCCTGGGCAAACCTGCAGATAAGGAAGATGCGGTCCGTATGCTTGGGAAGCTGCAGGGCGGAAGCCATCAGGTCTATACGGGAGTGACACTAGCCTGGAAGTATAAAGACATGTCTCCGATGTTTACTACGTTCAGTGAATGCACGGATGTGACGATGTATTCCATGTCGGCGGAGGAGATCAGGAATTATGTGGACAGCGGGGAGCCGATGGATAAAGCGGGGGCTTATGCGATCCAGGGGCTGTGTGCCGCATATGTGCAGGGGATCTGCGGGGATTATAACAATGTGGTGGGACTTCCGGTGGGAAGAGTGTGTCAGGAATTGAAGAGACGAGGACTTTGTCAATGACTGGATTTTGTAGTAATGAAGCCGGACGCACCTGATATTG
>CAYXKS010000031.1:0-19287 GCA_964465725.1 uncultured Bacteroides sp.
CGGTAACACGGGTTCGATTCCCGTTGGAGTCATTGTTTGAAGCAATAATTGAATATGGCGCAGTAGCCAAGCGGTAAGGCGTGGGTCTGCAACACCCTGATTCACCGGTTCAAATCCGGTCTGCGCCTCTTGGGAAACCCTCTAAAATATAGAGGGTTTTTTGTGTATTGCCCTTGGAAGATGTGATGAATCATGTGAATAATCTTCTTTTGAACACAAAGACAAAACCGGTAGGCTATTGGAAAAATTCGAGCGATAATGCTATCATCAGGTCTTTTATTGATTTTTCCGGGGAATCGATTACACAAAAGCTTGAGATGCTGTTATCGGGCGGATATAGAGTCAGAGAGAATGAACTGGATAAAACGCTTCCTGTTGGAAATATTACATTGGTCATTCTGAATGCAGAGATCATGGAAATTTTTGAGACGACGATAAAGACCTGATTTGAAGAGAATACACAGCGGACAGACAGAAAAGCATTGTTTGCAGCAATTTGGAGCGGGGATGTATTCACGTGTTCTTTTTATAGTTTCTGATCGCCCATCTGTCATCGGGCGCAGTAACTGACAAGCTGACATAGAAAAAATAATATGAAGTCCGCTGCGCGCCTGTCAGAGTCTGAGCCGATTCATGATTCTGAATATTTTTTTGATATCAATTGGCTTTGCCAAATGTTCATTTATCCCCGCATCTTTAGCCATCGCGATATCCTCCTCAAAGGCATTCGCCGATATGGCTATGATGGGTACGGTTCTCGCATCCGGGCGATTCAATCCGCGAATTACGTGGGTTGCTTCATATCCGCTCATAATTGGCATCATTAAATCCATGAGTACGCAGTCAAACGTTCCGGGATCAGATGTGGCGAATGCGTCCACGGCAGCTTTGCCGTCGTTGGCAGTCACGACTTCCGCACCCGCTTCTTTTAACATGAACTCTATAATTTCACAGTTGAGTTCGTTATCTTCTACCAAAAGAACACGCATCCCGGCAATACTGTCCTGTGCATTCTGTTCCTCATCTTTAAGCTGCACATTTGGCTCGTCATTCTCAAGCTGCACATTCCGTTCCTCATCTTCAAGCTGCGCATTCCACGCCCCATCGATTCGAAGGGGCAGAGTAATCAAAACCACGCTGCCCTTGCCGATCTGACTGTCTATCTCAATAGTTCCTCGCATCTGGTCTACCAGTTTCTTTACGATGGACATGCCAAGTCCGGCGCCATTATAGTGGGTTCTTGCGCCTTGATGTTCCTGGGAGAACGGCTCAAAAATATGCTTTATGAAATCTTCCCCGATGCCGATTCCAGTATCTTCAATCACAAACTGATAATTAGCAATCTCGTCCTGATAATCGGCTTCTCTCATCCGAACAAATACGGAACCATGGGGCCGGTTATACTTGAGAGCGTTGCTGATGACATTCATCAGAATTTGTCTCAGGTACAGTGGATTTCCGGACACTCTGCTATGCTGGATGCCGGTTGTCTCCAACACTACCCGAATACCAGCTTCCTCCGCCTGTTGGGAAAGAATCGTGAGGCAGTCTTCCAGGATATTATGAAGGTCAAAGGGTTCCTCCACTTCTGTCGTTCTTCCGTTATCCAGCTTGCTGACCTGAAGAACATCGTTAACCAGGGACAGCAGATGCTCTGTTGACACTCGAATTTTCTTCCGGCATTCTTGCTGTCTTTCCGGATCGTCCTGCCTCTTTTCCATGATAGCCAACATTCCCAGAATCACGTTGATGGGGGTACGGAGGTCATGGGACATATGGGAAAGAAATTCGCTTTTGGCCGAATTAGCCTTTCTGACCTTCTCAAGGAGCTCCATAATGGCCTGCTCCTGCTTCTTTCTCGTTACCATGACTTCTGTGATATCCTGATGGTATCCACTCAGGCAGGCGCCTGGTTTCTTGAATGTTGTGTTCAGGACACCACCACAGCGGATATAAATTTTTCCGAATATCGGATGATTCCATGGGTAAATCACCTCGGAACGCCCGGTTTCCAATATCTCCTGTACTGCTTCCTGCACCATCTCAACGTAGTCCGGGTCAATATGGTCAAACCAGTGTTGATAACATTCCTCCGGATTGATATCCTCCGGTACTCCCAGGAGGATACGCATAGTCCGGTCCGCATACATCCTCGGCGGACAGTTCTCCTCCAGTTCGATGGTCCAGATGCCGGTTTTGGCGCCCTCCAGAATATCTTCCAAATTTCGTCGTGTCTCCAGCTTGTACTTTTCTTCCTGCTCCACTACGGCATTGACATCCCGCAAGGCAAAAATTGCGCAGTGATCCTTCTCTGTCTCCTCTGTGGCGGAAAAGTGCATTTCCAGGTGTTTCAGTCCGGAAAAACTGTCATTTACCTGATATCGGACCGAGAATTTCTTTTCTGTTCTGAGCTGGGCGAGAACATAGTCCTTTTTTGTCACGGTACGGAGCCGTTCCTGATCCCGGGGAATCACATATTGGGAAATATACCGTTCCATAGCCGCCTCATAACCGTTCTGAAAACAGACGGCCAGATCCATATCCATTCGCTCACTGTTACGGTAGATCTCGCATTCGTTGGTGTCGAAGTTTACCTGATAGATGTCCAGGTAGTCCACACTGAGGGCATGGAGAACGTTATAGCTTCGTTTCTGGAGTTCGCGGAATAAGTTGCGACGCTTCAGGGAGGAAACAATAAAGTATGCTGCAGTTTGCAGCATATTCGATGTGTATTCCAGCGATTTTACAGGCGGATTGTCCACGCCGTAGAAGCCGATGATCTTGTTGCCGTCATAGAGAGGAACTACCACAAGAGAATGGATATTCTGCAGTTTCAGAGTCTGGTATGCAAGAGGGTCGGATTCACGGGTATCTTCCAGACTCTCAATGATGATATGCTTGCCGATGCTGAAATTCCGATACCAGCCGGCACACACTTCCGGAGGAACATTCTGGAGATTTTCCTTTTCCGGCTCCACGCCGTCAGCCACCCACTCGTAGGTGTTGTCGTCGCCGCCGGATTCGTTTCGCTCAAATATATAGGTACGTTCCCCGTGCAACGCTTTGCCCAGGTGCTCCAGCAGCACTGCCAGCGACTGATCCGGAGTCTCCTCCAGCAAGGCAACGCGAAGACCTTCGTTGATGACGGTTTCCAGATTCTGAACGCTCTGCATATCGCTGTGCTGTTCACGTTCTTCGATGTTCGGTATGCCTTCGCCAGTTCGTCCAAAGAGCTCTCTTGAATAATCCATACGCCTGTCCTTCCTATAGGCCGTTTTCCGGCTATGGTTAATGTACCTGCGGATTCCGGCATGGTTTCTCTTTGCTTCTATAAAGCTTTATGAAAAAGACTGCTGCACCGAGAGTTCTTTTCTCAAATAGAACTTTGTGCAGCAGTTTTTAATTGATTAACCTATTTTCTCATCATCTACCAGGAATGAATCCCCATCTTCCACGATACATACCATAGTCTTGCCTGTGTTGAGCTGAATCTCGTTGCCAGCGTCATCATAGTACCTTGTAGCGCCATAATCGGAATTCTTAACCCAATTTACATGGATACCTTTGCCGTTGGTGAAAAACCAGCCATCTCTGGTGTTATCAATACACTGGAAAGCAAGATAACCTTTCTGGTCACGAACTTCATAGTAAGTATTTTGAATCAGAATGTTCTTGAAAGATAATTGCTTGCCATTAGCCTGGTCTATATGCGGCCCGTCACTGGCTCCGGACAAATGCTGAAATCTGTCGTACATGCCTGTCTCTTCATTGTAAATGAAATAGCAGTTTGTCACTGGATAGGTAGGAGACATATCTACCTTATTGGCAGTGATCGCATCGCTGTACTGATCCAATGTGTTCGGCTCGTCGAAAGGAGCAAACACATAATGATTCTCATCAGCGTAATTGCTGCGGTAATTTAGATCGTAACCGAGTTTATCGATATCAGCCAGAATACCCTTCGTATCTACATAGGCGTTATCGGTAGCATTTTTTGCATCATCGGCACGCCAGAAATTGCTGCTGGACAGACCGTCGATGTCATCGGTGTCACTGCGGTTGATTACTTCGTCTATGTAGAAAGGACCGCCAAAATGAATGTAGAAAGCATCCCACTCAAAGGACCAATATACATAATAGTCGCGGCAGCTTCTGACGTTGCCGATTCTGTCGTAATCGCTCCAATCCTGGAACAAGGCCATCAAACGGGTAATGCTGCCCTCCACGTTGCACTCATACAGGACATCCGCGTTGGAGAGTCCATACTGGGATGCCGTCTTCGTATTGGGAACCATGACTGTGATCGGTCTTGTATTATTGACCTCCTCGCTTACCCATTCATTGGTGATGCGGCTGCGCACCATACCTTCCTGTGGCGGAACATCCTCGTTGATCTCTGGCTCCGTCTCTTCTGCTTCTTCTACAATTTCTGGTTCGTCTATGTCATCGATAACCTGTTCGACAACCGGTTCTGCAACCTCTTCTTCTTTACCACAACCAAATAATAGAAGAGTAGAAGAAAAAGCTACAAGGAAAAGTACTTGTAATCTTTTCATTTCTAATCCTCTCTTTCTTTTTCTGTTCTTGTCCGGGAATAACCCACAGTCTCTAGTATATCATAAGGAAAAAAGAGAGTCACTAGAAAAAATTTGAAAAAATCCACAAAAAACGCTTTGTCTTTGGATTATGTTTGCATAATTTGACCGTAGGTTGTATGATAATGTTACTGTAATAAATCAATGTCATTACGTTGGTCCGGACGCGTCTGATTTTAGGCAGCAAGTGACAATTCAGACTTCGGTTTCACTGTTACTTGAGTAGTCCTGAGGACGCTGTGTGTTGGCCTGGCTGAATGACATTGGTATAAACAAGATAATGATATTTTGTAAGGCGGGATACAGGAAGAAAACCAGAGCGATAAAATAATTACGGAGGTAGAACACAGAAATGAAGAAAATAATCGTGACAGGTGCCAATGGGCAGTTGGGACGTGCCATCAATCTGCAGTATGCGGATAGTGCGGAGTACGAATTGATCAATACGGATGTAGGGGAACTGGATATTACCAGAATAGATAAAGTAATGGAATTTACACGCGGTGTAAAGCCCTATGCGATTATTAACTGTGCGGCTTACACGGCGGTAGACGCGTGTGAGAGGGAAGAGGACTTGGCTTTCAGAATCAATGCCATAGGCGCGAGAAATCTTAGTATTGCGGCCCAGGAGACGGGGGCAAAAATGATGCACGTTTCTACAGATTATGTTTTTGACGGAAATGGGAGCAGACCTTATATTGAGACAGACCCGACAGGGCCACAGGGAGCTTATGGCAGGACAAAGCTGGCGGGAGAGAATTTTGTCAAAGAGTTCAGTAACAGACATTACATTGTCCGTACCGCATGGCTGTATGGGGATGGCAAGAACTTTGTCAAGACGATGCTCAGATTGTCTGAGACGAATGATAAGGTCAGAGTAGTCATGGACCAGGTGGGTTCGCCGACCAGCGCAAGTGAATTGGCCAGGGCGATCGCATATCTGCTTCCTACAGACAACTATGGATTGTTTCACGGTACCTGCGAGGGAGATTGCAGCTGGGCGGAGTTTACGGAGGAGATATTCAGGCTTGCGGGAAAGAGCACGATAGTTGAGGCGATTACCTCCGATGAGTATGGTGCGGAGGCGAAGCGGCCGGCATATTCTATTCTGGAGAATTACATGTTTAAGATGACGACAGATTTTATGTTTGCGGACTGGCATGAGGCGATTGCAGAATATCTGAGAAATATGTGACGAGCTTGTAATAGTCCAGATCAGGACTTTACACTTGTTGCCGTTTCGACCGTTGCCGGGCAAGTGCCACTGGCATTTGGCAACCCTCGCCGAAAGTTTGTTACTATTCACAGCTTCCAGCTGCTCATAATAACGAAAGTTTTCTTTACAGAAATGTGCTTTTATGAGAGAATATAGGGCGAGCGAGAGTAATTATAAAGATTATGGAGAGTTACTGACAAAGAACACTGAACGAAAGGAAATGGGTTTCAATATGCAGAGAGTAGCGTTGATAACAGGTATCACAGGGCAGGATGGTTCTTATCTTGCCGAGTTTTTGTTAGAGAAAGGATATGAGGTACACGGTCTGATCAGACGACACAGTATTTCGAATACCGCGAGGATCGATCATTTGATCAATTCTGATTATAATAAAGTAAAGTTTTTCTTGCACTTCGCGGATACGACAGATTCCAGTAATCTGATGCGTCTGATTGCCGAGATCCGGCCGACAGAGGTATACAACCTGGCGGCACAGTCCCATGTGGGAATCTCCTTTGATGTGCCGGAGTATACGGCGGAGGCGACTGGTGTGAGTACATTGAAGCTTTTGGAGGCCATTCGGGTGAACGGTGGTACATGCAGATTCTATCAGGCATCTACGTCTGAGCTGTTCGGCGGTATTCCGGAGACGGCGCCGCAGAGTGAGAAGACGCCTTTTTACCCGAAGAGTCCTTATGGAGCGGCCAAGCTGTATTCGTACTGGATTACAGTAAATTACAGAGAATCCTACAATATGTATGCATGTAACGGCATTCTTTTTAACCATGAATCTCCGAGGCGTGGAGAGAATTTCGTTACAAGAAAGATCACATTGGCGATTGCCAATATCATTGCCGGCAAACAGGAGAAACTGTCGCTTGGCAACATGAATGCTAAGCGTGACTGGGGATTTGCGGGCGACTATGTAAAGGGTATGTGGCTGATGTTGCAGCAGGATAAGGCTGACGATTATGTGTTGGCTACGAATGAGACTCATACTGTAAGGGAATTCGTGGAGGAAGCTTTCCAAGAATTGGGCATTGAGATTAGATGGGAAGGTACTGGTGTCAATGAGAAAGGTTATGATGCTGCTTCAGGTAAGCTCCTGGTGGATGTGAATCCCGAATTTTATCGTCCGGCGGAGGTGGAATTTCTCTGGGGCGACTGTTCTAAGGCGGAGAGGGAACTGGGCTGGAAACGGGATGTAGACTTCAAGCGACTTGTGGCAATGATGATGGATGCGGACTTAAAAGAAGCAATAGGTATGAGTTGTGAGGAGTACAGGAAAGACATGGAGGCGCGGGCAGGAAAGGTATGAATCTATGCTTTCAGTGACAGCTATATGGCTTTATATGTTGTTTACCACATTTCTTGTGGGGTACGGTATATTGCAGTGTCTGACCCGGTACATATCATACCGGGTCAAATATTGGGATAGTTATCTACTATGCGGGCTGGCAGCAGTCACGGTGTACGCACAGTTGTACAGCCTTTTTGGAAGGGTTGGGTTTACGGCGAACTTACTCCTGACAGTGGTTTGCCTCGGTATTTTGTGGCATTACAGGCGCTCGTTCAAAGAGATACTGCAGAAAATAAGAAATGTAAAGAGAGGAAAAATGTTTTTCATTTTGTTCCTCTTTTTGTTATTTGCGTATGGGACTTCACGCGGAATCCTGCACTACGACACTGCTCTTTATCACGCGCAGAGCATCCGGTGGCTGGAGGAGTATGGCGTGGTGAAAGGATTGGGAAATCTGCATTGCAGACTTGCCTACAACAGTTCTTCCTTTGCCTTGTCGGCGCTGTACAGTATGGCTTTTTTGGGCGGACAGTCGTATCACTGTGCGGCAGGATGGCTGGCCTTTTTACTTGCGAAAATCTGTACAGAAATTCTAAAGTCGCTTCGGGCCAGACGACTTCGGGTAAGTGATTTCGCAAGAGTGATGGGCATATATTACCTGGTCAATATCTTTGATGAAATGATATCGCCGGCTTCAGATTATTTTATGGTGTTGCTCGCCTTCTGCATTGTTATACGCTGGTTGGATCTGCTGGAGGAGAAGACGACGGAGATATTTCCCTATGCAATGCTCAGCGTCATGGGAGTGTTCCTGCTGACGGTAAAATTGTCGGCGGCATTGGTTCTTCTGCTGGTTCTCCATCCGGCGTACCATCTGCTCAGGGAGAAGCGGTGGAAAGAAATAATAGTGTATCTGATTCTCGGCGTAGTCACGGCGCTGCCTTTCTTTATTAGAAATGTGATTTTGTCGGGATGGCTGGTCTATCCGTTTACGCAGATTGATCTGTTTGATGTGGAGTGGAAGATACCCAGGGGAGTGGCGGATTATGATGCGAGAGAGATTCAGGTCTGGGGCAGAGGATATTCAGATGTGACGCGGTATGATATTTCCATGAGGGAATGGCTACCGGACTGGTTTCGTTCCCTGGCTGGCAGCGATAAACTTCTGGTGATTGCGGCGGCGGTATCGATAGGGATTCTGGCTCTCTATGTTGTGGGTATGATATTGAGGTTGTGGAAAAGACAGCGGGATATGCTGCTGGTGCAGGCGACTGTGGCGGGCTCCTTCGTGTTCTGGCTGTGTACTTCTCCGCTGATTCGGTATGGGTGTGTCTATGTATATTTGACGCCAGCGGTTATATTTGGCGGTATTTATGATATGCTCCTGTGCAGGCTTGGATCATGCGGCCGGAAGAGGGCGACGGCAGAGAAAGCGGTCAGGTGGTGTGGAACGGCAGCGGTTATTCTTTTGTTGTCATATAAATGTGTGGCGCTTGGCAGAGAAATTCTTTCTTCTTATGTGAATGACTACTGGCTGGTGCAGAAGGATTATGAAAACTATGAGACAGATTCTTATAAGATAGAGGGGGTAACATTTTATTATCCGGTGAGTGGAGATCAGACCGGATATCGGGATTTCCCATCATCGCCATCGAAGGCAGAGATTAAGTTCCTGGGAGAGGGCCTCAAGGACGGATTTGTGAGTGCTTCTGAGTAGTCGGGCGATGAATTACAATTTACAGCGAGTGTTTTGTTTGATATTATGTAGGTGAATTATGAAACTACGCAAACAATTCAATTTGTAAAGGAGTAAAAGGGAAATGATACAGGAAAGTACAGTTACCAGTCGGGAATTGGAGCAGGCCATATCCCATTTCATGTTGGAACTGGGTGTTCCTGCGCATTTGAGAGGCTATCAATATTTGAGAAGTGCCGTAGAAATGTGCGCGGAGGATATGGAACTGGTTGGCAGTGTTACTAAGCTTTTGTATCCGGATCTGGCGAAGATACACAAGACTACGGATCAAAAAATAGAACGCGCAATCCGCAATGCAATCGAAGTGTCATGGGAGAGAGGCAATGGAGATTTGTTCGAAGAACTATTTGGTTACAACAATTCGGATGAATACAGCAGACCGACAAACAGCGAGTACATTGCGGCTGTAGCAGATCATATCCGGTTGGAATATGAATTAGTCTAGAAGGATGAAGGACATACGCTGTGTACAGGCTTAACTGAAAGCACCAAAATGCGACTTCGGAGCATTTTGTGTGCATCATGTTACTATGAGCGGCTAAGCCGTGAATAATAACGTACTTTGCAAAAATGTGGGGAGAGATACGTCTCTTCCTTTTTTTGTTGAATTATGTTAGAATTATCATGGTATGTCATTATTCTTACGGACAGTGTGTCAAGCGGCTGCCTGCGGCGGGGTTTGACTGACATGGAAGTGCAGCTGTGATTGACAGATATACTAAGGGAAAGGCACGGTGTAATCTATGAAACTGCTCAGTGTTATAGTACCCTGTTATAATGAGGAAGAAAATATTAGGGATTTTTATGACGAACTGTTTAAGAACGACTCTTTTTTCCAGGAGAAGGATATAGAAGTAGAAGTTATTTATGTGGATGACGGTTCCAGAGATAAGACGGTTCAGGAGGTTCGGAAACTGCATGAGGAGGATGACAGAGTCCATCTGGTATCTTTCTCGCGTAATTTTGGCAAGGAGGCTGCTATCTATGCAGGACTGCAGAAATCCAGAGGCGACCTGGTGGTAATGATGGATGCCGATTTGCAGGACCCGCCGGCTCTGCTTCCGGAGATGTATGGATATATAGAGGAGGGATATGACTCTGTGGCAACGAGGCGTGTCACGAGGAAAGGAGAACCGCCGGTCAGATCTTTTTTTGCCCGGATGTTCTACCGGATCATGAATAAAATTTCCAGGACGGAGATTGTGGATGGCGCCAGGGATTATAGGCTGATGACAAGGCAGGTGGTGGATGCCATCCTTGCGATGACGGAATACAATCGTTTTACCAAAGGAATTTTCGGCTGGGTAGGATATGAGACGAAGTGGATTGAGTATGAGAATATTGAGCGCAAGAAGGGCGAGACGAAATGGTCTTTCTGGAAGCTGTTTGTGTATTCATTGGAGGGTATTACCGCTTTTTCGACTGTGCCGCTCACGATAGCGGCTGTCATCGGCGCATTGTTTTGCGTGCTGGCTTTTGGAATGATTATTGTAACGATTGTGAGGACGTTGATTTATGGAGATCCCACTTCCGGCTGGCCGTCATTAGTGTGTATTATTCTTTTAGTCAGCGGCGTACAGCTGTTTTGTCTGGGCATAGTGGGGCAATACTTATCTAAGACATACATGGAAGTGAAGAAGAGACCGATTTATCTTGTGAAAGAGGATATTTGATGAAGGAACTGGTCAGCGTTATCGTGCCGGTGTATCGCGCGGAGGAGTATATTGAGAAGACAATCTTAATGGTGCAGGCGCAGACATGGCATAATTGGGAACTGTTGTTGATAGAGGACTGCTCGCCAGATGACAGTGCGGAAGCGGTTCGGAGAGTACTGAATAAGAATACGGTAAGCAGCGACGACAATCTGGTGCACAGAGGGCTTACAGAGGAATATACAGGTATCGATGGACAACGGATTGCGTTGTTTTGTAAAGAAAAAAACGAGGGAGCGGCGCAGGCCAGGAATACCGGTCTGGATATGGCCAGAGGCCGGTACATTGCATTCCTGGACGCAGATGACGTCTGGCATCCGGATAAGCTGGAGAAGGAAATGCGTTTTATGCGGGAAAAGCAGGCAGGATTTGTCTTTACGGCATATGAGTTCGGGGATGAACAGGCCAGACCTACGGGTAAAGTGGTACATGTCCCGGCAGAGCTTACCTACAAGCGGGCGCTGTCAAGGACAGTGATTTTTACGACGACAGTGCTGTTTGACAGGGAGAAGATACCGGACAGGCTGTTACGGATGCCTGTGGTGGAGAGCGAGGATACAGCCACATGGTGGCAGATTTTGAGAGAAGGATATACGGCCTACGGCTTAGATGAGGTGTTGGCTGTCTACAGGCGGCCTGTGCAGTCGTTGTCCTCGAATAAGGTGACGGCGGTTAGGCGGATCTGGAATCTGTATCGCAGTCAGGAGAAGTTATCGGTTATAGTCAGCGCGTGGTGTTTTGTTATGTGGGCTTATCGTGCAACGGCGCGGCGCTTGTAGCTTCTGCAGGATGGTCTGGCACGAAGTGGGCTGGAATGACCGGATGTTATGACAGTGAAGGCAGAAATCAGGTCAGCGTGTAAATTACAGATGAGGTATGATAATGAAACAGATGGAATCATTAAAAAGACTGATCATATTGCAGCTATCCTTGATTGGGCTGCTTTTTCATACGGCAGTTTATGCATATTTCTGGTTTCAGGAATACTATTCTTATTTGCATTATCATGGACATGCCAACTTCTATTTTAAAGGACATGTGTTGATTATTTTGATTTATTTCGTGTTGCTGCTTTTTTTTGCCAGTACTTATGGAGTGTTGAAGATAGGTTATTTGAAACCTATAGACGTGTTTATTTCAGAATTTTTTTCTCTGTTGTTTGCGAATGTCTTTTCTTATTTTCAGATTTCGCTGATGGCGAACTGGTTGGTTCCGGTAGAGCCGATCGTGGATGTCATGCTTATTCAGACTGTGTTTTCGATTGTATGGGTGTTTGTGTGTAATACATGCTATTTCAGGGTATTTCCTCCCAGGAATTTGTTGATCGTTCACGGTGAGCGGCCAATTGACGATATTGTAGCTAAGTTCAGGTCACGGAAAGAAAAGTATAAGGTCAGAAACAGTATCAATATTTCAGAGGGCATTGAGAAGGTAAAAGAGGAGATCGGGAAAGGATATGGCGCCATTGTTCTCTGGGATATTCCCTCCGGTGAAAGAAATCATCTGTTGAAGTATTGTTACAGTCGTTCTGTCCGGGTCTATATGATGCCGAAGATATCGGATGTTCTGGTAAAAGGGGCGACTCAGCTGCATTTGTTTGACACGCCGATTTATCTTACGAGAGAGTATGCGCTCAAGATAGAGGAACGGATCGCCAAGAGAGTGATTGATCTGGTCTGTTCGATTCTTCTACTGTTGATCGCATCCCCTTTTATGCTGATTACAGCGATTGCAATAAAATTGTATGACGGTGGACCGGTGTTCTATAAACAGGTCAGATGTACAATCGGACAGAGAGAGTTTGAGATCATGAAGTTCAGGAGCATGAGGGTGGATGCGGAGAAAGATGGTGTGGCGCGGCTGGCCTCAAAGAATGATTCCCGTATCACGCCCGTCGGCAAGTTTATACGGGCAGTTCGGATCGATGAATTACCTCAGCTTCTCAATATCCTGAAAGGCGATATGTCTTTTATTGGACCGAGACCGGAGAGGCCAGAGATCATAGCACAGTATATGGAGGAAATGCCGGAATTTGTTTTTCGCATGAAAGTGAAGGCAGGGCTGGCCGGATATGCACAGGTGTATGGCAAGTATAATACGACGCCCTACGATAAACTGAAGCTGGACCTGACTTATATTGAGCAGTATTCGGTGTGGTTGGATTTGAAGCTTATGCTATTAACTCTGAAAATTCTGATCAAGCCAGAGAGCACGGAAGGCGTGGACAGTTCGCAGACTACGGCGATCAAGAAGAAGTAGGGTGTTTTAGCTGGACATTGATACAGAGAAATGAATAAAAGAAATTGGAGATAGTCAGATCTATGCGGGAAATCAAGTATGCCGATGCAGGATTGGATATGAAGAAGTTAGCACTCTGTTTTATCAGGAAGATATGGATCGTACTCGCGGCAGCGGCGGTGGGTGCGGTTCTTGGAGGTCTGATATATACGGCGGTGAGAACTGTTCCAGAATCGGAGCGGGAATATCAGGCGATGTCTAAAGTGTATCTGGATTTTGCTCCGGATGAGACGGGAGAAGTTTATCAGGAATACAATGGCTACACCTGGAACGATTTGATGGCGACAGACCCGATTCTCGATGTGACAATGTGGTATCTTCCGGAAGGCTACACGCGGGAGGAAGTCATGGCGGCGACAGAGGCCGAGATTCTCTCGGATCTGAGGCTTCTGACGATCACGGTTACGACGCACTCTCCAGAAAGGTGCAATGCGATTCTAAAGGCAACCGGGCAGTCTCTTGAGGAACGGGGAAATGTGGCTAAGGAGTTTCGTAAGATAGAGGTGATAAGAACGACCGAGGCCGAACTGCTGGTGGCTGATTCCAGGTTTATGCAGGCGGTTCTGATCGGGCTGGTGCTCACTGGTGTGCTGACTTTGCTGGGAATGCTGCTTTATTATGTGCTAGATGACCGTATAATGGTGGCGACCGATCTGCGGCAGGTGACGGAGGCTCCTTTTGTGGGGTATATTGGAGCCGGCGAGAGATTTGAGAGGGACTATGAAGCAGGGTTAAGACACCTGCGAAAAAAGATAGGGAAAATAGCAGTTCTTTCCATAGTGCAGAGCGAGTCTGTGACAGAAGAGAAATGGAGGGAGCTTTGCGAGGCGGACGGTGTGGTGATCGAGATTCCGTATAGGAAAATACATGCGGTTTACCTGGACTATATTATAGAACAGCTTGGCGTCAGAGAGTGTTCGCTTGTGGGTGTGGCAATTGACGGAGCAGAGAACAGATTTTTGTGCTGGTATTATGGAGTGACTGGCAGATGAGGAACAGGATACAGCTTTTGGTGTCGGCGGTGAATCAGGATGCTGCCGTGCTGGCGGAGCAAATGAATATACGCGGTGACGCCGTGATCGTGAATCAGTGTGACAGGTATGGTTACGAGGAGTTCGAGGAAAAAGGCCACAGGATACAGGTGTTTTCCATGGCGGAGCGGGGTGTGGGTCTCAGTCGTAATACGGCCCTTCTGCATGCGAACGCGGATATTTGTGTTTTTTCGGATGAAGATATTGTATTGTGCGAAGACTATGAGAAGTTGATCGCCAGGGCATATGAGGAATTGCCGGACGCTGATATGATTCTGGTCAATGTGAAAGTGGCCCCCTCAAGGCGCACCTACTGGAATGAGGATATTCACCGGATCAATTACCGGAACTATGGCCGGTATCCGGCTTACAGTATCACAGCAAGGCATGAGGCGCTTCTGCGGGCGAATGTACATTATTCTCTGCTTTTCGGCGGAGGCGCGAGGTACAGTAATGGAGAAGACAGTCTGTTTCTGCGGGATTGCCTGAAAGCCGGATTGAAGATCTATTCGCATACGGTGTGTATTGGTGAGGAAAAGGAACGGAAATCTACCTGGTTCAGCGGTTATCATGAGAAATTTTTCCGGGACAGGGGAGTGCTCTATCACTATTTGTACGGCAGATTGGCATTGCCGTTGGCGTTTCGGTTTTTGTGGGTGCACAGAGGAGAGATGTGCAGGGAAATTCCATTGAAGCAGGCGTACCGTTTAATGAAAGATGGAGCCAGGGAGGCACGGAAAGTCTAGGATTTGCTTTGTCGGGAAAGGACGGCGGCAGATGATTTTGTATATCACGGTTGCGGCGGCTACGGCGCTGCTTGCCGGCATGGTGAACTGCAGGCCGGTGGTACAACCTTATAGAGTGACGCGGCAGCAGATGTGTAATCGGATATGTCTGTTTACTATATTTTTGATATTGTTCGCGTTGTCTGCATGTAGATTGAATGTGGGTAACGACTATGCAAAGTATGTCGAATTCATGCATCTGGTCAACTGCGACGCCTATGTACCGACGGAGATCGGCTTTAATTTGCTTGTAAAAGTGATCTATGGGTTATCCGGATATGAAAATTATCTGTTGGTGTTTGCAGTGTATGCATTTGTCACGGTATGGATTTTTCTGTTGGCAATGTATGAACAGAGCGAAGATTTTCCGTTGACTTTTTTTCTGTTTATGACATTGGGATATTATTTTCAGACTTTCAGTACCGTGCGCTATTACCTTGCACTTGCGCTTGCGCTGTATTCCATGAAGTTTGTACTGCGCAGACAGTGGGGAAGGTTTGTGGTTCTGATTCTATTGGGATCAGCGTTCCACAAGTCGCTGCTTGTGGTGATTCCACTGTATATTCTGGCGACTGTGCCGTGGAAAAAATGGCAGCTTGCTGTCATCGCGCTGCTTAGCACCACATTTTTGTTCTGCCAGGATTTTTATTTAAAACTTGTGGTGTTTCTGTATCCAACCTATGAGGATACGGAATATTTAGAGGGCGGTACAAGCTATATTAATATATTGAGGTGTGTGGCGGTGCTTGTATTTGCAGGGATCGTATATTGGGGACAGGGTAAGGATAACCGGAAGAAGCAGGACGATTTTTTCTTTTATTTAAATTTGGGCGCGCTTGTTTTGTATGTGTTTTGTTCATTTCTGCCAATTATATCGCGGATTGGATATTATCTTACTGTCAGTCATATCATATATTTACCGATGTTGCTTGGGCAGGTGGAAGATATCCGATGGAGGAAGTTTTTGCGTGCGGGAATATTGATGGCAGCGATTCTATATTTTGCAGTCTATATGAGCCGGGCGGGCAATGACGGGACGTTGATTCTGCCGTATAGAACTTTTTTCTTTCATGATATGGTTAATATTTTGTCGGATGTTAATTAGGGGATAGCAGTGGCACAAAGTTTGAAGTATTTTTTTAGTATTATTGTAGTCTGTCTGAATGCGGGAGTAAAATTGCGGGAGACTGTGGAGAGTATTCGAAGGCAGTCTGAGAAGGATTATGAGGTTATCGTCAAGGACGGTGTATCAACGGACAGCGCCACGATAAGATACCTGGAGGAACTTAAGAAGGAGAGTCTGACTGACAGCCGGATCAGGGTGTATCGTGGCAGAAAAGATTCCGGAATTTATGATGCCATGAATCAGGCGGTGGAGTATGTTCGTGGGGATTATGTTTTTTTCCTGAACTGTGGTGACTGCTTTTATGATGATCAGGTTTTGTCTAAGGTCAAGAAACAGGTGGAGATATATGCGCGGGGCAAGAGTACTGCCCAGGCGGAGGAACCCTGTATTTTCTATGGGAATATATGTGAGCACCTAACGGGGACAATGGTGCAGTCGAATCCTGTCATCGACGATTTTGCATGTTATCGGAATCTGCCCTGCCATCAGGCTTGTTTCTATACGGCTGGACTTTTAAGGGAAAGAGGATTTGACAGTGCATATCGTGTGAGGGCTGATTATGAACATTTTCTCTGGTGTTATTACAGAAGAAGTGCAAGACTTGTATATATGCCTGTGACCGTGGCACTTTATGAAGGAGGCGGATTCTCCGAGACGAAAGAGAACAGGAGAAGATCGAAGCGGGAGCACAGAGAGATTACGGCGGCATATATGCCAGCGGGGAAGCTGTTGAAATATCGTATGATTATGTTGCTGACGCTGGCGCCGGTCCGGACATGGATAGCAGAGAATCCTGTGATGGCAGGAGGGTATCAGTGGCTGAAGAGAAAGTTGTACGGAGTGAGAAAATAGAAGGACTTGCAATTATAATTGATTTGCTGCGGTATAGATTGTGGCTGTTCGGCGCAGTGAGCGTGCAGCGCCGGTTGATATGAAAATAAAGTAACAGTTCAGCCCAGGACTTTGCACTCGCTGCAAAGTCCGTCTGGCTAAACTAAATGACATTGAGGACTGAACTTGTACTAACAAAGGATATGAGCAGCAGAATGCTCGGAAATGGGGGAAACATGAAGGTATTGTGGATATGTAATATTATGATTCCTACGATTGCCAGACAATTAGGAGTTTCCTATAGCAACAGAGAGGGTTGGCTGAGTGGGCTTTTGGAGCGTGTCGCACAGGAGCGGGGAAGAAATCGCATTGAGCTGGGAATTGCTTTTCCGGTAGAAGAGGATATGGGAGATTTTCAGAGGAACATGCAGCTGGGAGAGAGCATGTCATGCCGATGTTACGGTTTTATAGAGAATCTGGATACGCCAGAGATTTACGACAGTGCACTGGAGACAAGATTTCAGGATATTCTGCAGGATTTTCAGCCTGATATTTTGCATATATTCGGGACGGAATTTCCGCATACGCTGGCTTGTGTTAAAGTGTTCGGACATCCGGAGAGGACACTGATCAGCATACAGGGGCTGTGCAGCTGTATTGCGGAGGAATATATGGCGGATCTGCCGATGAAAGTGCAGAGACAGGTGACATTGCGGGACAGGATCAGAAAGGACAGTCTTAGACAGCAGCAGAAGAAATTTAAGAAACGTGGTGAGAATGAGATAGAAGCACTGCGTATGACCGGACATGTGGCGGGGCGGACGGACTTTGACCGCACGCAGACGGCCAAGATAAATCCAGCGGTGGAATATCATTATCTGAATGAGACGCTGCGGAGTATTTTCTATCGTGACAGATGGAAGAGAACGGCGTGTGAGACTTACAGTATTTTCCTGAGCCAGGGCGATTATCCGCTGAAAGGGTTTCACTATCTTCTGCAAGCGATGCCGAAAGTGCTGGAACAGTTTCCTGATACACGTGTTTATGTGGCCGGGAGCAATATTATTGACACCGAGACCTGGCAGGAGAGGATGAAGCTGTCTGCTTACGGCAAATACCTGAGAAAGCTGATTAAGGATGAACATCTGGCGGATAAGGTGACGATGCTTGGCAGGCTGAGCGCGGAAGATATGAAAGCGCAGTTTTTGAAGAGTCATCTCTTCGTGTTGCCGTCAGCTCTGGAAAATTCTCCAAATTCACTGGGAGAGGCTATGCTGTTGGGGGTTCCCTGTGTGGCGGCGGATGTGGGAGGTGTGCATAATCTGTTGACAGATGGCGGAGACGGTATGTTGTATCCGGCCGGAGATGTGGATGCGCTGGCAGACAGGATTATAGAGATTTTTACCAAGGAAGCTATTGTGGAGCGCTTTTCGGATAATGCCAGAAAACATGCGCGGGTAAATCACGATGCGGAGCAAAATTATTACCGGCTGATTCGAATTTATCGGGAGATGTTTTCATGACCTTTACGTTTGTATCCAACTATATTAACCATCATCAGATTCCGCTTTGTGAGGCGCTGTATCGGAAGCTTGGGGATGATTTTACCTTTGTGCAGACCATGCCTATGGAGGAAGAAAGAGTCGCCATGGGGTGGGGAGTGGATGTGCGGAAACTGCCTTATGTGCAGTGTCTGTATGAGGAAGAATATGAATGTCTGAAGAAGATTGCAGAGAGCGATGCCGTGCTGTTTGGATGGTCAGAGAGGGAAGATATCGCGGCGTCCAGACTCGATTCCGGGAAGGTTACGATGCGTGTGAGTGAACGGCTGTACAGAGAAGGACAGTGGAAAGCGATCTCACCCCGGGGGCTCATAGCCAAATATCGGGAGCACATCAAATACCGTAAAAAGAATGTGTGTATGCTATGTGCCGGAGCCTATACAGCGTCGGACTTCCATCTCATTGGAGCATATCCGGGGAAAATGTTCCGTTGGGGATATTTTACCAGATTGCGGATTTACAGTGATGAACAGTTTGCGTCCATGAAGCTTAAGGACGGGAAGCTACATATTGTGTGGGCGGGCCGTTTCATTCCTCTGAAGCATCCGGAATATGTGGTGAGGCTGGCGGGGACACTTCGGGAGAAAGGACACCAGTTCTGCGTGCATATGCTGGGGGACGGGGAGTTGGAACCGATGATCCGTCGTGATGTGGAGAACGCCGGGCTTTCAGAATATTTTCGCTTTTATGGCTACACGGAACCGGAGCGGGTGCGGGATGTGATGGAGAAGTGTCATATTCACCTTTTTACCAGCAATTATCTGGAAGGCTGGGGAGCTGTGGTGAATGAAGGAATGAACAGCGGATGCGTGGAAGTGGTCAATGAACAGGTCGGAGCGGCGCCTTATTTGATTCGTCATGGTGAAAATGGACTGGTCTATCCGAAAGACCGGTATGAGAAGATGGAAGAAACGGTGCTGGACCTGTTCGCGCACTGGGAAGAGCGCAAAGGGATGGGACGCGCTGCTTATGAGACGATAAGGGATGTGTGGAATGCAGAACATGCGGCGGCGGAGCTTATGAGGTTTACGGAAGAGCTGATGCGGGGAGAGATTGTTCCGGCTAAGGAAGGACC
>CAYXKS010000032.1:0-5350 GCA_964465725.1 uncultured Bacteroides sp.
TCCACTTTTCCAAGGGCGGCATCCGCATACTTACGCGCCCTTCCGTGGGCGATTCCCGTGGAAGAGTATTTTGCGGCGTCATAGAGAAGCTTGAAATTTTTCTCGCCGACACTCTCGTAGGCTTCGAAGAACCAGTGGATGTCGAAGGCTCCGTCCTTTAATTCCTCCGGGGAAAGAGGCGTGTACTTCGCAATCGTGGAGATGACCTGGTCGTCATACTGTTCACTTGTATGCGCCATGAAATAGTAGCAGGCGCTGGCGAAACCGGGCAGCTTGAAATATTCTTCAAGCATGGGGATCCACTGCTGGGCGTACATGGCAAGCTCCGCAAGGCGTTTTTTCGTGATATCGGTCCCCTTCAACGCATTTGCCAGATCTTTCGCCGTTTCATCCGGCTTTGGCATGGATATTTTCAGAAGATGGCTGAGTACAGTTTTTCTGTCTGCGTTGGAAGAGTAGTAGCTGTATCCGCGCTGCAGGGGGTCTTTCCCGAGAGCAGTCAGGATCTGTATCATATAATCGATACCATAGATGACCTGGATGCTTTTAATATCCTGGGAAAAAGGCGTAGGCTGCTCCCCTCGCTTCAACTCTACTTTTAAAACCATGGGGATAACTTCACGGTAGAGCTGGTGTGCAAAGGCCATTTCCGGCATTTCGGAGCCAATCGTATCGAAATGGTATTTTCCGTCCACAGGCTTGATCACATTGGCGCCGAAGAAGGCGTTCAGCGACTGGACCCTGGCTTTGCGCGATGTAACGGCGCCTTTCTGCTCCACGGTGCTGATCGGTTCCAGGATACTTCCTACTCCCAGGAATGTGAAAACAGCCTTATAGAACAGATTTTTGTCCCAGATTCCCCGCACATAGCACTGCACATAATCCGAGAGGAACAGGTAATTTTTCTGGACACCGCCGTAAGAGTATTGAGGGCTTTTTTCCCGCTTTGCCTGCTTCTGATAATACTGCTGCAGACGGAATCTGAGGGTAAATGCATTCTTCCAATCGTCTTCAGCGGCATAGGAGAGCCACTGGCACATATCAGAAAATATCGGTAATTCCACAGCGCGTTTCGTATATCGGTCAATCTCTCCATTCCAGCGCTTCTCCTGTACGGGGAACAGGTCATTTGTCGAATCCAGTACGGAGAGCAGTTTGGCGATTCCGCACAATCCGTAGCGTGCCGAGAGTGTTTTTGGCACATATTGCTGAAAAAGTGCGGTCAGTATGGTTCGCACCTGAGGGAGGTAGGACAGGCTGATCACCAGATTGGAAAAAGGTGGTTTTTTCAGAATACCATGTCCAAACACCTGCTTATAAAGTTTTATGTTGTATTCATAATAGCTTCTCTGGTCGAAGCAGCGGCGATAAAGCTCCATTTCAATCAGAAGCTCGGGCGATTTGATTTCATTTTCATAGAATGCTTCCCACATTTCACGGAACGGGTAGGCATCCAGCGGTTTGGCTTCCGGGTCGTTGTAGGTCCAACGGCTTCGTTCCAGTTTGCTGCCGAGAAGAAGATCCTCATTCCAGGCCGTTGTGTATGAGCGTTCGCGGTTTTCGTGGATCAGCTGATCCAGCTTCCTGATGGCGCAGATACATGCCTCTTCTCCATGAACGAAGAGATGGGAGGCTTCGATCAGATTTACGGTAACCGGAGGCAGAATCCAGTCCTTGTCTGTATCATACAGACCATATCCCGGCGTGTTGAGAATATCCTGCGCTTCGCTTTCCGAGCCTAACAGTTCTTCCAGGAGTACCTGTTCTTTTCCGGTGGGTTCCGGGAAGGCTTTGAGATGCGGAAGGATTTCTGTGAAAGTTTTCTCATCCTCTTTTTTCAGCTGCAGAGCGAGATCGAGGGCGCCCATGTGGCACTCTTCGGATTTGGTGTCAAGCAGTCTTTTGATGCAGGCAGTGAGACTTTTGTTATCCTGTTTTCTCAGCAGGGAAAGAGTCTGGGCACGGCCCTTCTTATATTTCAGGTTTTCTTCGATTTTCCTGTAATCTTCCGGAGAAAGCAGCATGTCTTCAACCAGCATGTGGGCGGTCTGGTTTGTGCTTTCTTCCGCATTGTGGAGCAGTTCGAAGAGGATATTCTTCCGGATTTCTGATGTGGGGCGATAAAGCAGCACACGGGCAACGGTCGATCTCGATGCTCCATAATAATAATTTTCACCCTGTCCAACCAGGGGTATCATTTCGGCGGCTTCATCCAGAAGCTCGTCTTTTTGCAGCATCCATGCGATCAGACACAGACGGAGGGCAATGTCCGACTGGCTCATAGTCACTTGATGCCACGGGAAAATGCAGGGCGACAGAGTCAATCCCTTCTTGGGAATGCGTTCCATGATTCCTTTCAAAATGACGTAGAAGCGCTCAGCTTCTTCCCTGCTCTCGAATATTTTTTCAGGAGCCAGGGATTTCGGCTGTCTTACTTTGTCGTCCCGCATACGGAAATTGTTTTCTTCCTTTACGAGCTGGTAGAAACAGGAATTCGCCGAAGACATGAAACCTGGCATGAAGCACGCCACAAGCTCCAGGTCCTCCGGATAGGAGAGGATGACTTCTTTGGAGGTTTTCATCTGCAGCTTCTCGTTCTGCAGGGAAAGATTAAAATAAGAGGCTGTCATTTTCTGCTGTCTTGTGCCGTGTCGAATCAGATTCAGAACAGCCTCCACAGCCTTGCCCGCGTCATAGAATCCCCTTGCCCAGAGGGCGCAGCTGATCGCAACGGCATCGTTTGTCGTGAGCTGTTCTTTTAAGAAGGTTTCGTCTCTGAGGCACTGTCCCATTAACCTCACCAGCTTGTCAGTGATTCTGTCTACGTTCTTTTCATCAAAAATACCAATCCATGTGCTGACAGCCCGTTTCACAGAGGAGTAGCGGATCAGGTTGTTTTCTTCAATCACAGAAAAGAGGTGGAGAAATGCCTCCGGTCGTCCCGCGTCCATCGTCTCACAGACGGACTGTCTTGCACCTTCCTGTAGTCTTGCCGCAAGAAGGAATTTACCGAGATCTTCGTAGAGTTCCTTATTTTTGCCCATGACAATACCCAGAATTATTTCGCGGCTCATCATGGCTGTGTTGCTCTCACCGAACAGGATGTCCTTCACAGCGCCGATCATTTTCTCGTCGTTATGGTCAATCTGTGCTGCCAGGATTCCGGCGTAGGAAAAAGGAAAGTATTCATTCCGGGCATGGTCGTAGATTTCCGGCGGAACATTGCCGGTCAGGACGTCTGCAAGGTCTGCGTTATAGAAATCCAGCCGCGCGTACGCCCGCAGAAGCCGGATGCTCTGTTCGGCAAAAGGGGCATAGCTGTCGGAACGGAGGCTTCTCCGGAACCATCCGGCAGTCATCTGGTAAGAATTCATTTCATCGAGGGCATAGTAGAAATCCGCCTGCCACTCCGGTCTTACGCAGACGTCTACCAGGTTCCTGAACTGATTTCTGTACAGATCGCTCATTCGATATCTTCTGCTGTCTAAGAGCTGACGCATGTAACCGCACACATCCTGAGGGATTGCGTAGGCGTAAAGGTCCGGAAGCATCTTTTTCTCACGTTCGGAAAGGCGCTTTCCCTTTTCCTTTATGTCTGCAATCCAGGTTTCCGTTAGTTTTCGCCTTGTCTGAGAGGTGAATTCTGACATGGGTGTTTCTCCTTTCGTTTAGGGAGTGTTTATTATTTTCGGACAGTTCCTTAATCAGTGATTCGATATGGTGGTTACCTTACCATCCTGACAACATCGTCAGTCTGATAAAGGTAAATACCAGATTTTCCGTCCATGGGATCAGATCGGAAAGTGCAGTCAATTCTTCTTCCCCGGCAAATACCCGGAAAATACCGTCCTCAAAGCATTGGATCGTATTTTCTATAGCCTTATCCTCCGAGGCGTCTTCGCCTCCGCGAAGTCCCAGAGAAATTTTCCCACGCGTAGCCTGTTGTGTGATTTCCTCTCTTGTGAGATACGCTAAGATCTGACCGTCATCCTTCCGTGCATTGTACTGTCGTACGCCGAGAGCCGTCAGGTCGGTAAGAAGTTCCCGGACGGTTTGGGGCTTCTTATCAAGGACGAAAGGGACAGGTTCTAATGTCTGGTTTTTCTGCTTTCCTATTTTTTTCATTCTTACATAGATAGTATATGACATCTGTTTGCTCCTTTGTTCTGCAAATGAATTTGCTAAACTGTTGTTTGCTGTGGCAACAGTTCGGCCCAAGGCTTTGCATTTACTGCAAAGTCTGTGAGAATGTGTAAATTTGGCCAAAAGGGAATCTGGATTTGGTATCTACTATAAATTATAGTGTTGTATTATCTGTGTCGCAACTATTTTAAATTATAGCATTATAGAATGTAATACCTCAAGAATGTATCGTTTGTGCATCCGATGGTGGTGTGGTTAACAAGTATGAAAAGAAAACCTATGACAACAGATCTACGCATCTGCTGCGCTTAGCGTACACGTATCATGTAGTCTATGCAGCTTGTCTGCATGTGTGCATTGTGTGTATATATGTGCAGATATGCATTGATACTTGCACCACACTTTTCACAGAGCGCTTGTGTCCGAAAGGACGTGAGGTGCAGCTATAATATGGAATAATTCCGAAGGACATGATATACTTTCGATATGATTAGTGCAGTAATTATATGGAATTATCTGATTGATTCAGGTTGTGCTTGCTTTGGCGTTGTGAATCAATGCCATTTAGTTTAGCCGGACGCGTATGTCATTGTGTATTGGCTTAATTTAATGATATTGGTTGTGAATGCCAGGATTATTTAAAACAGGGAGTGAATTTGATGCAAAGGACCAATTATTTTATAGAAGGTTTACAGGGAGCCGGAAAGTCTACTTTTGTACAGCGCCTCTTTGAATATCTGCCAGATTATAAAGTTTTCCATGAAGGGGACTATTCACCTGTTGAGTTGGCATGGTGCGCTTATGTTACGGAAGGGCAGTATCAGGAGATACTACGTGAATACCCATCAATTAGTGAAGAGATCAAAGCAAAAACAGTCACGGAAGGAGCAAAAGAGGTTATCTGTTATACACAGATATTAACGGATATTCCGGACTTTCATAAAAATCTGGAGAAATTTGAAATCTATAATGGAAATTGGTGCAGAGAGGATTTTGAGAAAGTGATTTTTGAACGTTTCCGGAAGTGGGATGGTGAAGGGGAGATATTTGAGTGCTCTATTTTCCAGAATATCATCGAGAATCAGATGCTGTATCTTTTGATGTCGGATGAAGAGATTATGGATTTTTACAGAAGACTGAGAAGGATTATAGATGATAAATCCTATAAAATCATTTATTTGGATGTGGAGGATATTTTGGGTGCAAT
>CAYXKS010000032.1:5450-14107 GCA_964465725.1 uncultured Bacteroides sp.
ATGATAAATCCTATAAAATCATTTATTTGGATGTGGAGGATATTTTGGGTGCAATCGATGTGATCAGGAAAGAGCGGTCCGATGATGACGGAAATGAATTATGGTTTCCGCTGATGCTTCGGTATCTGGAGGAGTCTTCCTATGGAAAGCAATATGCGCTCACTGGATTGGAAGGGCTGGTAACGCACTTAGAGCGAAGAAGGAATCTGGAGCGCCGGATTATAGAAGAGATTTTCCGGGAGAGTGTGGTTGTTTTGAAGGCTAAAGATTATGTGTGGGAGGAAATTGGGTCATATATTTATTTGGAGTAATGGAACAAAAGTCGGCCATCTGATACAAATGGTAAAATTCATTATAGGTGCGCTTCAAGGTTCCATATTTACCCGAATCACGGATTCCATAAATTTCATCTACACTGTATGGCAGGGATGGAATCCCTTCTCTGGTTACGATCACGTAATAATTGTCCGTGTTTTGAATCGTAGCTGCAAAATCATCGCTCATAACAAAGTCATTGCCTTCATCAATAAAAATAATGCAATCTTTCATCATAGAAAGCTGTCCGGTCCATGTACGGCCATCCAGCACGGTACACTCCTTATCACAGCTTAACTCTACTCCGCTGGCATCCCCATTTTCAAAATGCTCACGTATCATATCTACCAGCGCCGTTTTGCCAGTTGCACTGTCTCCACGGATAATTGTAATGTTCCTTTTAATTTCAAAATCGTATCTGATACGCTTATTCTGTACGACTATTCTATGTGTCCCCTTCATGTTCAGCCCCTCTTATACATACAAGCCAGCAATCGGAACAAGTTCTTTCATGCTGTGAACAATCTGATCTGTATTTATAATATGGATGTCAAATATCCCTTCGCCGAAATCCATCAGATGACGCAGGTTAATTGTCAGGTCATCCGCCTCAGCCAGCTTCAGAATCCACTTGGCGCAATTATCACCGCAGGCAGAAGCGTTAAATACTTTGGAACGATCATTCTTCATAAGAATCAGCGTTTTAACACCGCCTGAAAGAGCTGTGGGCGCAATCTTTCCCATGACAGGACTATCGATCACTGCACTATCCAGAACAATGGATTTGTCCACATCAAGAATCATTTCTCTTGCAATAGGGTCGATAATCCACGCATCTTCGTATGCATTTTTGAAATATACTGATGTATTGAAAACAGCCTCCGGCATATTACCGTAATAAATATGGAGCATTTTCATACGCCTCCCTACCTGATAATAACTGTTTTATAATTACTTTATCAATCTGTGAAGCCGATGTGAGCCAAGGCCCGTCAAATAAGTCAACTTCTTTCAGTCTTCTTATTCTTTTCTTATTGATAATATCAATTACTATATTAATTCGCAATAAAATGTTTTTCAAGGCAAGCTTCTCTGTCACCTATTCTAATTATGAAAATAAATCTAACTATTTCTGCTCTTTCTGCCATCCAGCAACGGACGAGAAAATTTCACATTGAAAAACTCAATCAAAGGCCCCATAAAAAAGGCAGTGATGAGCGTTCCGAGTCCGGGAAGCAGGCCGCAGAGGGTGCCGACGATGACGCAGATCAAGTCGCATCCGATCCGGCAGAAACGGAAAGGCTTCCTGCTTTTGTTGGAGATAATGATAGGAATTGCATCATAAACAGAGACACCCAAATCGGACGTCATATATAAGGAAGAAGCGAAGCACATGATCACCACTGCAATCAGCAGCATCAGTACGCGCACTGCAATAGAAGGTGACGGTACTAGGCGATTGATTGCAGCCTGAGAAAAATCAACAATGTAACCTGTCAGGAACATATTGATAAATGTGGCAATTCCGATATAGTGTTTATCTAAAAAGAGGTCCAGAGCCAACATAAAAAGACTGAGGCCGGTATAGTAGGTTCCATAAGAGATGTTACCCATAAAACGCTGCCAGCTGCCCTGGGCAAAGCACTGAAATGGATCTACACCAAAAAGTGAACATTTAAAGAATCCCACGGCAATGGCGCACAGAATAACTCCTGTGATTGTCATAATAAGGCGGGGACGAAATTGGTTTGGAAGGTTTATTTTCATGGTTTTTCTCCGGTCTTTTGTTTAACTGTAGGTAATTGCTTCTTACATTATACACGTTGTATGAACCTGGTCAAATATATTTTTTGTAACAGTTTAGCTTGCGGCTTCACTGCTACTGTTTTTTTTACAAAATTAAAAAAATCTCTTGACTCCTACATTACGTAATAGTTTATCGTATACTTACACGGGGAGGAAATGACAATGATGACAGTGAATGAAGCAAGCAAATTAACCGGAGTGAGTATACGCACTCTGCAATATTATGACAAGATCGGACTTCTGAAGCCGGCCGGGTATACGGAGTCCGGCTATCGGCTGTATGACGATACAGCGCTGGAAAAGCTGCAGCAGATTTTACTGTTTCGGGAATTGGAATTTTCTCTGAAGGAGATCAGGGAAATCATATCCGATCCGGATTTCGACCGAAATACTGCATTGGAGCAGCAGATTAAGCTGCTTACAATGAAAAAGGAACATCTGGAAAATTTGATCGAATTTGCCCGTGGAATACGATTTGAAGGAGTGAAGACAATGGATTTTTCAGTATTTGACACACAGAAAATGGAAGAGTACGCGAAACAGGCAAAGGAACAATGGGGGAAGACCGCGGAGTATCGGGAATACGAGCAGAAGGCGGCGGACCGAAGCAAGGAAGAGGAGAGTGCCGTTATGAAGAACTTTATGCAGATATTTGTGGACTTCGGGAAGCTTAAAGATGCAGAGCCGGAATCCGACGATGTGCAAAGCCATGTAAAGAAACTGCAGGACTATATCACACGTCATTTCTATAAGTGCTCCAATGACATTTTGTTCAGTCTTGGACAGATGTATGCTGACGGTGGAGAGTTCACCGAGAATATTGACCGCGCCGGCGGAGAGGGAACCGCTAAATTCACTGCTGAAGCGATCCGGATTTACTGTGGGAAGTGATTAAGGATTCGGTAAATATAATGCAGTGACGGATGTTATAGAAAAGTCGTTGGAAACCGTACTCGTTCCCTGTTTTCAGGGTGAATCCGTGTTAGGGATGACATGGACTGCAAGTATGGTTTCTGACGGCTTTTCGGTTGTTGAAAACAAAATTTTTCATTACTCTTTGTGCCTGAGTAAAATGAAAAAAAGATAACAGTGAAGCCAAAGCCGAAAACGAAATTTCTATTCTCGTTTACTATAAAATAAAAAAGAATTATGGAATTTCAGATAACTTGTGATACAATGTATTGGTCAGGGAGGACGGCAGTTATGAGCAGATGCATTGGAGAAATGGCTCTGGATTTGCGAGATCATATTGAGGATGTGAACGGATATAAGAGGAAGGCAGCCAGAGGCATTATCCGGCACGGCGATAAATATCTGGCGATTCACGGAAAACACGGAGATTACAAATTTCCCGGCGGTGGCATGGAGCCGGGAGAAAGTCTGGCGGATACACTGCTCAGAGAGGTAGAGGAAGAAACGGGCTATAGAGTAATCAGACAAAGCATAGGAGACTGTCTTCTGGTGCATGAGAAAAGAAATGGCAATCCGGGTGACTGGCTTGAAATGGATTCATGGTATTATTTTTGTGATGTTGAAGAGGAAGAACATGAGCGAAGTCTGGACGATTATGAAGAGGAATATGGTTATCAGGTTGTGTGGATGACTTTGGATGAAATGGTTAAGCGAAATGAAGCTATGAAGGACCGCAGAATGGTTCCGTGGGTTACACGGGAGGAGATGGTCATGCGTGAATTGCGCCGGATGGAGATTAATGAGAACTATTTTTTCGCATAGAAAAGGACTAATGGAAATATAACGAAGATGGGGATATATTTATGGTATATGAAGTAAAAAATACTGACCGGGCAGCACCTTTGTTCCAAGGCTGGCAGGAGACGATGATCTGGTCGTGCCTGCAGGGAGTGATGGGGCATATTTATGCGGACGATGTGGATAAACCCTTGTCAGCCATGGCGGTTTTGGCAGATTTCTGTTTTTTGGCAGGAAGACCGAACAGAGAACTGGTCTCATATAAGCCCAAGTGGTGTACGCAGGATTTTATGATAATCGTTCCACAGAATGATGATTGGGCAGAAGAAATAGAAAGATGCTATGCGGACAATGCCAAGAAAGTGACGCGGTATGCCATGAAAAAGGAACCGGATGCCTTCGACCGTGAAAAATTGAGAAATATTGTCAGACAGTTGTCTTCGGAGTATACACTCTGTATGATTGATGCACCGCTTTTTGATTATTGTAAGAAGGAAAAATGGTGTCAGGATTTTGTTTCACAGTATCCTGATTATGAGACTTATCAGAGAGTAGGCTTAGGTGTTGTCATTATGAAGGATGAGGTTCCTGTTGCCGGGGCGTCCTCTTATACGGCTTACCGGGATGGAATTGAGATTGAGATAGACACGAAGGATGAGTACCGTCGGAGAGGGCTGGCTGCCGTGTGTGGTGCAAAGCTGATTCTGGAGTGCTTTGACAGGGGCTTGTATCCAAGCTGGGACGCACAGAACCTGTGGTCGGTGTCGCTGGCGGAGAAGCTGGGATACCATTTAAGCCATGAATATGATGCTTACGAAATTCATGGATACTAGTATAATCCACGATAATTACCGAGCCCTTACACGCAGGATGAATTTCCATCTGCCGCACTGCTTGTGCATGAGTAGAATGAAAGGAATGAGTGATTAATATGGCTGTGACTGCTGGTGGCAGCATAATATGGAATGTGGGTATTTATAAAGCACAATAGTGAGTGTCTGCCGGGGCAGACAGATAGGAGTAGATATGAACGATATCAGAATCGCTTTTTTACAGATAGCGCCGACAGGGTCAACGGATGGCAATATGGAAAAAGGACAAATTTATTGCAGGAAAGCAAAGGAATCGGGAGCAGATATAGCCCTTTTTCCGGAAATGTGGAGCAGCGGCTATCAGATTCCGGAGGACCTGGAGCAGCTAAGGTCGCTGGCGGTTCCAAAAGACGGTGAGTTTGTACAATGCTATAGGGAACTGGCGAGAGAACTGGATATGGCGATCGGAATTACATTCCTGGAGGCGTTTGAACCGTCTCCGAGAAATACAATCACATTGTTTGACCGTCACGGTAAGGAAATGTATACTTATACCAAAGTACATACCTGTGATTTCGGAGACGAGTGCAGGCTGACGGCGGGTGAAGATTTCTATGTGGCGGATCTGGATACCAAAAAGGGTGTGGTTAAAGTCGGCAGTATGATCTGCTATGACAGGGAGTTCCCGGAGAGCGCCAGAATATTGATGCTGAAAGGCGCAGAGATTCTGTTGGTTCCCAATGCCTGCCCGATGGAAATTAACCGTATTTCCCAACTGCGCGGCAGGGCATATGAAAATATGGTAGGGATTGCCACCGTGAATTATCCTGATACACAACCGGACTGCAACGGGCATTCCACCGCTTTTGACGGAATTGCATACAGACCGCAGGACGAAGGGTCCAGGGATACTCTGTTTATGGAAGCCGATGAATCGGAAGGAATATTTATGGCAGATTTTCCGATAGATGAGATACGGGAATATCGAAGCAGGGAAGTTCATGGGAATGCATACAGACATCCGGCTAAGTATAAGCTGCTGGTAGCGGAAGAAATCCGCGAGCCTTTTATCCGAAAGGATTACAGAAGGTAGTGAATGGTAAAGAAGAAGTAATGATTGCAATGCAAGTAAGTAGAAGGAGGAGAAGTATTATGGATTTTCAGTTGGAAAAACCGGAAGCAGTCATAAAGGCACAGGAAAAACAGAAAGGTATGAACTGGTTTCTGGAGATTTTGGTTTTTGTATTACTGTTTTTTGTCTGTTCATTTGCACAGATTATTATTATGCTTCCGGGAGAATTGGTGATGCTTTATGGAAATGCGGAGTATCAGGCAGCGATAGCATCCGGAGATATGAACAGAGTGGCGGAAGTTTCCCTTTTGATCGGCAGTTCGGACGCTTATACGATCTTAACACTGATTTCGACAATAGCAATGACGGCCGTTACACTGCTGTTTTGCAGGCTGATCCAGAAGAGGAAGCCGGACACACTTGGTTTTACAAAAAAAGGAGCGGGGAGAGAGTATTTGATTGGGCTGGGAGCAGGATTTATCATGTTCTCTTTGGCGGTTTTACTTTGTGTGTTGACAGGTGCACTGAGAATTGAGGGCTTTTCGGAGACGTTCAGTGCAGGAATGTTCGTGCTTTTTTTATTTGGGTATATGATTCAGGGAATGGGAGAGGAAGTGCTTTGCCGTGGGTATGTTATGGTATCGATTGGCAGGCGTTACTCCATGTGGGTTGCGGTCCTGTCCAACTCACTTATATTTGCGGCCCTGCATCTGCTGAATGCCGGAATCAGTGTTCTGGCCTTTATCAATTTGACGCTTTTCGGTGTGTTTGCATCCCTATACTTTATCAAGAGAGGAAATATCTGGGGGATCGGGGCATTTCACAGCATCTGGAATCTTGTGCAGGGTAATTTCTGGGGACTTCGTGTAAGTGGCATGGTGACAGATTGCTCCATATTCAGAAGTACGATGACAGAAGGGAAAAGTATCATTAACGGCGGCGATTTCGGTCCGGAGGGAGGTCTTGCCGTGTCGGTAGTGATGCTGGTTGGGATTTGCCTGTTGCTTAGGAAGAAGACAGAGAGTGAATGCATTAGCATGGAATAAAATCAGTATAGCATAAAATCAGTATAGCATTCTGGCGTTAACAGTAGTTAATTCTTGAATGCTATACTGATTTTTTTTAATCAGGTAGTTTTGATGCGTACTTTTGGAATTAGCAGCAAATGCAAAATTATACCAAATGATAAATTTCCGTATATTTTTCCTTAAAATACCGGATCAATGGTTCGGCGGATACTTCTTTGCCGCATACCTCCATGATCATCTCTTTTGGTTTGCACGTGGAACCGTACCAGTGTATATTCTGATTCAGCCATGCGGTGATTTCTTTGATTTTTCCGTCTCGGAGCAGTTCATCCACATCGCCTAATTCTTCCCGAATCGTATCGAGCAGCATTCCGTCATAAATACTTCCCAGAAGATAGGAGGGGAAATATCCGAAGGAGCCATCCGACCAGTGCATATCCTGTAAGATACCTTCAGCATCATTTGTGGGTGTGATCTGCAGATATTCCTGCATTTTCTGATTCCAGAGCGCCGGAAGCTCATCGACAGGAATCCGGTCTCTGAAGATTGCTTTCTCCATCTCATAGCGCAGGATAATGTGGAAGCAGTAGGTCACTTCGTCCGCATTTATACGGATCAAGCTGTTTTTTACATGGTTGATCTCCTGATAGAAGTCATCCAGAGATATCTTCTTAAAAGCTGGCAGAAGCTCGCCCAGCTTATCATAGATAGGAAGCCAGAAATTCTTGTTTCTTCCCAGAATATTCTCATAGAAGCGGGACTGGCTTTCGTGGAGTCCCATATAGCGGCAGCTTCCGGCGACGGTGTTGTCATAGTCCGGGTTGACGTTCTGTTCGAAAATACCGTGCCCACCTTCGTGGATGGCGGAGAAGATAGAGCTTAGGGGATCGTGTTCATAGTAGTGGTTGGTCACGCGCACATCCCTGGAAGAAAAATTCAGTGTAAAAGGATGTTCCGTTTCGCCTACGGCCCCGGCATCCTTTCGAAAGCCTATATAGTCGAGGAGCATGTCCTGAACCTTCTTCTGCCCGTCCGGATCGAAATATTCACTGAAAGCAGGATTTTCCGGTTTTTGTTTTTCGAGGATCTTTTTTACCAGGGGGATCAGTTCCTTTTTCAGATCTTCAAAAAGACCGTCTATTGTAGCAGAATCCATGCCTTCTTCATATTGGTCGAGAAGCGCATCATAGACTTCTTTTCCGGGATCGGTATATCCGGTCATTTCTCTGGTCAGATCGATCATTTTTTGAAGATTGGGAGCGAACAGGGAGAAATCGGCTTTCTCTTTGGCTTCCTCCCAGACGATGCCCGACTGTGCCTGTGCTTCTACGAAAGTGTTATAAAGCTCGGCGGGAATCCTTTTGTTACGGTCGTAATCCTGTTTCATCCGTTTGACAATGAATTTCCATGTATCGGTGAGATTTTCAAATTCTGTTATTTCTGACAGTCCTGTCAGCATCTCTCCGAGCCGCTCGGAAGTGGACATGGCAAAGTTTTCAGCCGAGAAATGAGTCAGCGCATCCACATGTCCGGCCTGACCTAATTTCGGCGTCCCTGTTTTCATGTCCCAGTACAGCAGGGTGATCACGTGCTCGTACTGTTGCATTTTGTTTAGATAGTTTTGGAATTCTTCGAATAGTTTGCTCATAGGTTCCTCCATATTGAAATGTTATATATTTTTGCCTGGATGAAGTAGTATTTTCTGTTCTATTATATATTATTTTCCGAAGCATTGGAACGGTATGTGATATTATATTATTATGACATACAACCGATTTCAACCTTCTATGGGGATGTGAGGACCAGCCGATATGAATCAACAGACTTTTTTACGAAATATATTCAATTTAAGCGGTATTCCCATTCATGTATTTACGACAGACGGGCAGGAAACAGAGAGCTATGAGCGGTGCA
>CAYXKS010000032.1:14207-16932 GCA_964465725.1 uncultured Bacteroides sp.
CCCATTCATGTATTTACGACAGACGGGCAGGAAACAGAGAGCTATGAGCGGTGCAGGAGAGAAGACAACCCTTTTGAACAGGAGTTGGTGCAAAGAGCGCTGGAATCCCTGAGAAAAGATAACTTTGCGTTTTTTAGGTATTCAGAGTCTGTTCCGTGCGGCATCTGTGGATGCAAGGGCAGGGATTTATGCTACATATTAGGCCCCTTTGCATATGCGCCGACGAATACGGTGGAATGCCAGCGTTTCATGCGCAAGAACAAGATAAAGGAAATGCCGGAGAGCCATTTGGAAGATGTATTGTCAGCGGCAGTTTTTATATTGAATGAGTATGTGAGCGAGGAATACAGTATCTCTGTTCTGACACAAATGCTGGATGAAGACTTGTATAATTCTGAGGTCGGCAGCAGGCTGATTGGCGAGGAACTGAAGCAGATCGATACTTTTCAGAAGAATCATACCTATGTGGAGGAGGAAGTGTTGTTCGGCAATATCGCGGAGGGAAATGTGGAGTGGCTGAGGAAAAATTACGACCATTTAATTCCCGCTCATCCGATCCTGCTGAATGATGTCAGAAAAAGCGAGGAATATATAGCGGTAATTGTAATATCGCTGTCAGCAAGGGCGGCGATCAAGGGCGGACTGACATCGAGGGACGCTTTTCTGATCAACGATCTCTATCTGCAGCGCCTGAATGAATGCGAGAGTGTGGAAGGAATGATTGCACTGTCGAAGAATTGCTTCATCTACTGTGCAGAGCAGGTGAGAAAAAAGCGGTCGGCAGCCAATGTCAACAAGCACATTGAAGAGTGCAAAAAGGATATTATTGCAAGGCGTTTACAAAAGATCGATCTGCAGCAGATAGCGGACGATGTGGGGATATCGAAATCCTATATGCAGAAGCTGTTTAAACATTGTGAGGGGATTTCAATTACAGAGTATATTATGAATATCAAGTTGGAAGCCGCATGTAATATGCTGAAATATTCTGATAAGCAGATCAATGAGATCTCGGACTATTTGTGCTTTGGGAGTGTCAGCTATTTCAGTGACCTTTTCAAAAAGAAAAAAGGGATGTCGCCTACAAATTTTCGCCTGAAGAACCAGCAGACGAATTTCTGAATGTGTCATTTATTTATTGATATTTAAACAAGACTGCAGTAGTCTGTACGGCAAGGACTATTGCAGTCTTATTTGAAAGGAGTGTATATTACATGCATAAAGAAATTGAAAGACTGAAAAAAATTAAAAAACAAGCATGGAAAAATTCGTTCAATTTAGGTAAATATATTGTCTATGGGCATTGGATATCTACGATTCTCCGTGGAGTTAATTATATGTGTCAACTTGTCGTTGTTCCAATGCCAGTCCAATCAGCCGATCCGTCTGGTCAGCCATAAACAGTGGAATGTTCAACACATCTTCGTCCAACTTCAAATTGTCCAGCGAGAACCGCACACGGAGCTTGACTTGATTCGGAAACAGCTCCTTGAATTTCTTTAGGCTCTTGCTGGTGGTATTGGCCTCGGACTTGACCTCTATAGGGAAAATATCATTCTCCCGCTGGATAAGGAAATCTACCTCATAGGGCGGATTATTCTGGCTCCAGTACCGGGGAACCACTTCAAACTTCGTGATTAAGGTTTGTAGCACAAAGTTCTCAGTCAGTGCACCTTTGAACTCAGTGAACAAACGATTGCCTTCTCCGAAGGCCGTAGGAGCCAGTTGGGCCAGGCGGCGGAGCAGCCCCACATCCACCAGATAGATCTTAAATGCAGACAGGTCATCATAGGCAGCTACCGGCAGACCGGGAGCGGTGCTGCGGTAGATTTTATGCACCAGCCTGGCATCTGCCAGCCACTGCAAAGCATCCTCATATTCCCGGGCTCGTGCCCCCTCTTTAACCACCTTGTAGATAAATTTCTTATTCTCCCTTGCCAATTGGGACGGTATGGACTTCCATATCATAGAAATTTTCGGGAACTCGCTGATATTGGGGTGCTTGGCAAAGTCACGCTCATAAGCGCCGATGATCCCGGACAGGGCTTCCTGCATAGCAGAAACGTCTCGTGCTTCCGTCCACATGAGCACTGGTTCCGGCATACCGCCTGTAACATAGTACATCTTCAATTTCTCATAGAGCGGATTGAAAAAGGCATCAGGAATCGGCTCAATGGTATCCATGCTCTCCAGATATTTGGCCAGATTTTCGTCGCCATTGGCGAGCAGAAATTCCATGAAGGTCATAGGATCGATCTGCAAGAAGTTGACTTTGCCTACCGGAAAGGAGGATGGCTTCGCCAAGGCAATCCCCAGCAAAGAACCGGCACAGGCAATGTGATACTGCGGAGCATTCTCACAGAAATACTTCATGGAGTTGATAACCTTGGGGCAGTCCTGTACTTCGTCAAAGATAATGAGTGTCTTTTCTGACACAATTTTCTGGCCGCTGGCCAGCATTAGATTCTGTAGAATGCGATCTACATCTTTGGTGGTCTCAAAAAACTGCTTGTATTCCTCGTTTTCATCAAAGTTAAAGTAGGCTGTATTTTCATAATAACGTCTGCCGAATTCTTTGAGGACCCAAGTCTTACCCACCTGACGCACACCCTTTAAGATTAGCGGTTTGCGGTAAGGTGAATTCTTCCAATCCAGCAGCTTATTCAAAATCAATCGTTCCATAGATACGCTCCTTCACACTTTTATTGGAGTTATTGTGCATTGT
>CAYXKS010000032.1:17032-19240 GCA_964465725.1 uncultured Bacteroides sp.
AATGATAAGATAAAGAGGAATATGGAAATCAATTTCATATTCGTCTGTAGCAACGAAATGGTATGGGTGCAGAAATGAAAGGAAGGTAAATCTTATGGAGCGGACGAAGGAATATCGATTGTCTTTTACCGAGAAGGCAAAAAAGATCGTGGACAGCCTTACACTGGAGGAGAAGGTTTCTCTGATGGGCGGTAATATGACGATCGAGGAAATGATGGAGTTTCTGGGAAACATGAACAGTGATGATGGACATTACAACTATGATCCTTATGCAGCAGGCGGACTTGAGGACAAGGGTGTGCCGCCGATGCTTTTCTGTGACGGGCCGAGAGGTGTTGTGTGCGGAACGGGAAGGAGTACCTGTTTTCCTGTATCGATGGCCCGCGGGGCATCTTTTAACACGGAGCTGGAAGAAGAGATAGGACATGCGATCGGAAAAGAGACAAGGGCGTATGGCGGCAACCTCTTCGCAGGCGTCTGCATTAATCTTCCGTATAATCCGGGATGGGGAAGAAGCCAGGAGACTTACGGGGAGGACTCTTTTGCAATCGGACAGATGGGCGCCGCGCTGGTAAAGGGTGTGCAGGAAGAGGACGTCATGGCGTGCATTAAGCACTTTGCGTTCAATCAGATGGAAAATGCGCGCTTTAAGGTGAGTGTGACTTGTGATGCGAGGACGGAGCAGGAGGTATTTCTTCCTCACTTTAAGAGTTGTATCGATGCAGGAGCGGCGTCGGTTATGAGTTCTTATAATCTTTATAACGGCGTACACTGTGGCCATTACGATTATCTTCTGAATAAAGTCCTGAAAAGAGACTGGGATTTTGACGGATTTGTCATGAGCGATTTTATCTGGGGCGTGAAAGATACTGTAGAGGCGGCAAACGGCGGTCAGGATATGGAGATGTGTCTGACACAGTTCTTCGGAGATAAGCTTGTGAAGGCTGTCAGAGACGGTTTTGTGCCTGAGGAGAGGATTGATGACGCAGCGCTTCGCATTGTCCGCACGATTCTGGCATTTGATGAGAATCATAAAGAATATGACGAGTCGGTGATCGGTTGTGAAGCGCATGTTGCACTTGCGAGAAAAGCGGCGGAGGAAAGTATAACGCTCCTGAAAAATGAAAATGTGCTGCCGCTTGCAAATGTGAAAAAGCTGGCGCTGATCGGCAAGCTGGCGGACGAGGCCGTAATCGGCGACCATGGTTCAAGCTGGGTTCGGCCGAAACATGTGGTCAGCATTTATGAAGGACTGACAAAGAGATATCCGGATGCGGAGATCGCTCTGCTGGATGGCACCGACAGGGAAGCTGCCAGGAAAGCGGCAGAGGAAGCAGATGCGGTGATTTTTGCAGTGGGATATAATTATGACGATGAGGGTGAGTTCATATCCTCAGATCAGGCTGACAACTATACAGGCGCCGAGGGCGGCGACCGGAAGAAAGGGCTGGGGCTTCACCCGGAAGATGTTTCTTTGATTCAGGAAATCGGGCCGGTCAATAAGAAATCCACGGTTGTCCTGATCGGCGGCAATATGATTATGATGACCGAGTGGAAAGATGCCGTGGGAGCAATCGTGATGGCTTATTATCCTGGGCAGGAGGGAGGAACTGCATTGGCAAGTATTCTCTCCGGGGACGTCAATCCAAGCGGAAAACTGCCATATGTGCTTCCGTACGAAGAGAAGGATCTGCCCTGGGTAGACTGGGAAGCGACAGAACAGTATTATGAGTATTATCATGGCTACGCCAGGTTGGATAAAAAGGCTGTCAAGCCGTTACTGCCTTATGGATTCGGATTGTCCTACACGACGTTCAAGGTTGATAACGCGCAGTTTAAGGTGGATGGAAAGAAGGTGACGGCTTCCTGTAAGGTGACGAATACGGGCAGCGTGGACGGAAAAGAAGTGGTTCAGCTGTACGTTGGATTCAGGAATTCCGAGGTAGACCGTCCGGTCCGTTCCCTGCTTGGATTCAAGAAAGTTTTCGTGGCAGCAGGAGAATCGGTTGACGTTACGATCGACTGTCCGATTGAGAAGCTGAGGTATTATGAGCCTGTGACCAGGGAATGGAAATTGGAGTCGATGGAACATGAGATTTACATCGGGACGAGTGAGGCGGAGGATGATCTGCTCCAGGGCGTGATAAAGTTGTAAGATTTGTAATGATTCAGTTGAAAGTACCCCGTGGTTTTAACCGCGGGGTATTT
>CAYXKS010000033.1:0-4872 GCA_964465725.1 uncultured Bacteroides sp.
GCAGCCTGTGCCGGAGAGGACATGGAAAGCAGTTGGATTTATGAAAGGCGATTTGATATATGGGAATGTAGAAGGCTGAGTTGTCTGTTAAAAATTATAAAAAATTAGTATTTCCGAGACAGAATGTTCCGGATTCATGTATAATAGTGACAAAGCAGAGGAGGGCTATATAATGCAGATTTATGACATGAAAGTAAACCATCTGACCAATCCCCTGGGATTTCGGATGACACGCACCGTTTTTGCCTGGAAGGTGAAAGAGGCGGAGGGAAAGAAGCAGGAGGCAGCCAGGCTCCTGGTTGCAGCGGATGAAGGGATGCAGGAGGTTTTGTTTGATTCCGAATTCGATGCAGGCGCGGACAGCCTTGGATATGCGGCGGATCTTCAGCTGAAACCTCGCACGCGCTACTACTGGACGGTGACAGTGCGCACAGAGTTGGGCGAAGAGGTGACAGGGAGCGTACAGTGGTTTGAGACATCCAAGATGCAGGAAGAGTGGGCAGGCAGATGGATCACCTGTGACAGCAGCGAGAAGCGGCACCCTTATTTTGAAAAAGATATAACAATTGCGAAGCCTGTGAGGAGAGCCAGATTATACGTCAGCGGCCTTGGACTCTATGAGGCTTTCTATAAGGCAGGAGAGGGGGAATCCGGCAGGGAGGAGCGTATCGGTGAGGAATATCTGACGCCTTACAGCAACGATTACAACGAGTGGGTACAGTATCAGACTTATGATGTGACAGATCTTATGCAGTCATCGGGGAAGCTGTCGATTCTTCTCGGCAATGGTTGGTATAAGGCAAGATTCGGCTTCTCGGCGCTTAAGGATATCGGCTTCTACGGGAACGACTGGAAGCTGATTGCCGAGCTGCGCATTGATTATGAGGATGGGACGAAAGCGGTGATCGGAACTGATGAGAGCTGGCTGGTGAGACGCAGCACGATTGCCTTTTCCAACTTATATGATGGTGAGCTGCGGGATGACACGCTGCCCGATCTGGCAATCTGTCATGCGGAGTTTTGTGAGCCTCCTAAAGGGGTTCTGACTGACAGGATGAGTCTTCCGGTGACGGTGCACGAGATGTTTGAACCGGTGGAACTGATCCATACGCCCGCCGGGGAGCTGGTTTTTGATATGGGTCAGGAGTTTACCGGTATCTTTACCCTCAGGGTGAACGAACCGGCAGGGACGAAGATCCATATTCAGACCGGAGAGATTCTGCAGGGCGGCAATTTCTATAATGAGAATCTGAGAACGGCCAGGTCGGAATATATCTATATTTCAGATGGCAGCGAGAAGGTGATCGTTCCTCATTTTACATTCTACGGATACCGTTATGTGAAGATACAGGGAATTCCGGGATTGAAGAAAGAAGATTTCAAAGGATTGGCCCTGTACAGCAATTTTGGGGAAGTCGGTTTTATGAAGACCGGCAATGCACTGCTTAATCGGTTCATTGATAATGTACGCTGGGGCCTCAAGAGTAATTTCGTGGACGTGCCTACGGACTGCCCGCAGAGAGATGAGAGAATGGGATGGACGGGCGACGCGCAGGTATTCTCGCCGACAGCGATGTATTTGACGGATTCCTACGCATTTTATGCGAAATATCTGTATGATATGTCTAAGGAGCAGAGTGCCCTGGATGGGGCGGTTCCGCACGTGATCCCTTCCTGCGGCGTGGAGGAATCGGCCTGTGTATGGGGAGATGCGTCCTGTATCATGCCCTGGAATATGTATCTCTTCTATGGGGACAAGAGTATTCTGGAGGATCAGTTCGAGAGTATGAGAAGCTGGGTTGACTATGTTGGCAGAGTGGATGGAGATAACCACGGATGGAGAGACGTATTCCACTTCGGCGACTGGCTGGCGCTGGATCACCCGGAAGGCGGCTCGGAACAGGTTATGGGCGGAACGGATGAAGCGTTTATCGCAAATCTTTATTATGCTGTGAGCGCGGGGCTGGTCGCCAAAGCGGCACACGTGCTTGGATATAAAGAGGAAGAAGAGAAGTATGGCAGATTGTCTAAGGAACAGTTTGATGCCGTAAAGAAGGAGTTTTACAGTGCTACCGGAAGATGCTGTATCAAGACACAGACGGCGCTGCTTCTGACACTGAAGTATCATCTGTCGGAGAATGAGGCGTTGGTGAAGAAACAGCTTCTGCAGCTGTTCCAGTTCAGCCACGGCAAGCTGCGCACCGGATTTGTGGGTACGCCGTTAATGAGCAATATCCTGTCGGACAACGGCATGGATTCTCTTGCATATCATTTGTTATTGAATGAGGAATATCCGGGATGGCTGTACGAGGTGAAGCTGGGCGCGACTACAGTCTGGGAACGGTGGAACAGTCTTCTTGCGGATGGAACGATCTCCGGGACGAGCATGAACAGCATGAACCACTATTCTTACGGTTCTGTGCTGGAATGGATGTTCAGACATGCGGCAGGTATTGACAGCATAGACGGGGCGCCCGGATTCAGACAGGTGAAGTTTGCTCCTGTGTTTAACTGGAGACTCCGTAATATGGAGGCGTCCTACGATTCTGCTTCCGGTGTATATGCCTGCAGATGGGAGTTGCAGGACAGGGAGCATGTGACGCTGTCCGTAGAAGTGCCCTTTAACTGCAGCGCGGTTCTGCAGCTGCCTTTGGCGCCGCAGGAGGTATATGAGGACAAGACGAATCCGATGTTCGCGGATGTGAGAGAGGGCGTTTGTCATCTGCAGCCCGGTAGCTATACGGTATCTTACCAGCTGACGGAACCGCTCAGGAAGTCCTATGATCTTGATACGCCTATGTGGCAGTTGAAAGCGGAACCGGAGGTGGTTGAAAAGCTGAAAGGATTGCTTGATCTGACCGGAATCGGGGAAGACTATATGGGACAGTCCGTGCGGGGATATCAGAATATGTTCAAGTGGATCATCAGTGAGGAGCAGATGGAACGGATCGGAGACATATTGGCAGAATGTGAGTAGGAGAGATAAGATTCCAGCTGTGTTGAGCATTTTTGGTTTGTGTAAAAAACTTCTCTGGAAGTTTGGGAAAACAGATCAGAACATTTATATAAGAAATTACAGAGCGCTTGTGTCATAGATGACACGGGCACAAGTACGGAATAGTAGTTATGGAGGTGAGAATATAATGAGTGAAGTGGATGACGTAATCAGGATGCTGGACAATATGGCAGAGGGCGGTGTGAGCCGTATTAAAGTGGAGACGTCCGAAGAAGTGAAAGATGGAGAGGTAAAGAAAGCATATCATCACGGAAGATGCGATGTGGGCAGCCCTTTTGCTACCGGCAGGCTGTTCGATGCGGAGGAATCGGATTGTGGATGATACTGATTTTTACTTGTGCCATGTTCTTCAAGGCATAGATGTTCCATGAAAAGAGGACACAAGTGTGGTATTGGTGTATGATTTGTGAAATCTATATATAGAAATAACATCAGGATTATGAAAATGTCGCAGGTGGCCGAAGTCAGGGCTGCCTGTGCATTTTTTTGTATAGCAGCGGGGAAGTCCCATAGTATTTTCGGAATGTTTCGCAGTAATAGCTTGTTCCGCCAAAACCACACTCGTATGCCACGTCGGTTATATTTTTATCGGACTCAAGTAGTGGGAAGAGACTCTTCCTGAGCCGGAATTTGGTGACATAGGTGATGGGAGTATCACAGAGATATTTCTTAAAAAGCATGGAACATCTGCTTTTGCAGCATACACCGGACAGTGCAATGTCTTCTAACATGATATGTTCTGTGTAATGATTTTCTATATATGTGATCATGTTCCTGAGCGAAGTAAGCTCGGCGGATTCCTGTTTCCGCGCCGGATTCCCGACTTTGAGATTATTGTACAGAAGTTTCATAATAAAGATGAAATCCTCAAAGATATCGAAGTAAGGCAGCGCATGAACAGAAACATCTTCGAAGGAGGAATATAGATGTTCCAGTCTGTCCATAACGGATGCTTGCCATCCGGTGTGGTCAAGGAGAAGATACGGACAGGCGGAATTTTCGGTGATATATTCCACGTAATTCTGATAAAACCATTCATTTCCCTGCAGGAGCTTCGGGGATAATATAATACAGATAAATTCACATTCATTGTGCTGTGCGGAGAAACCGTAGTGAAGCTGCCTGCTGTTTACCATGACGCCACTCTTTTCGGCCAATTCGACCAGTTCCCCGTTTATATTGTAGGTCATAGAGCCTTTGCGGATCAGGATAAATTCCAGATCTTCGTGCCAGTGGCTGATCGCGGAATAATCCGGATAGGTGGAAAGGATACCGTATCTTGCATAGGCAGGAAATAAAGGATTGTTATAGGCGATTGTCTCCGACTGGTCGAAGTTGAAGGCGGAACAGTATTCTGGATAGCGGTTCATTGGATTTTTCCTCCGGTGTTGTGGTCAGTTGAGCCAGGCGCTGTGTATTGACTTAAATTGATTACGAGATTTTCAACTCGGTTTTGTCCATGCATCTATTGGTAGCTATGAAGAAGATTGTTATATAATTATAATATATTTTGAAAGAATTTTCTATCTCCATTTGATATTGTTAAAATGCGTAACAGAGGTGTAACTTCAAATACTTCACTGTTGCATTCATCTGGTCGGTGAAAGCCATCTGGCGATGGGTCGGTCGCCGGGCGGCAGGCCGGATGAATCAGAAAATGGAGGAGGAGTGCGAGCAGCAATGAGTCGCGTTATGAAAGATACGGAAACTCTACAAAGAAAAATGTTTCGGCTGGTACTGCCGATCGCATTCCAGCAGTTTATGCTCGCGCTTGTGGGAGCGTGTGATGCATTTATGCTGGGAAAATTGAATCAGAACTCTATGTCGGCGGTCTCGCTGGCTTCCCAGGTGACTTT